>NZ_BAAAPF010000014.1:0-42059 GCF_039531005.1 Streptomyces synnematoformans | reverse complement strand
GCGAACGCGAACGCGAACGCGAACGCGAACGCGAACGCGAACGCGAACGCGAACGCGAACGGAACGCGAACGGAACGCGGACGCGGACGCGGAACGCGAGAAGCGGCGCGGCGCCCCTCCGGCCGCCCCTCCGGCCGCGTGGTGCCCTACTCCCGCCCCTGCGCCTCCCGCGCGGCGTCCTCGACCCGCCGCCGGTACGACTCCCACCAGCCCCGGTCCCCGGGCGCCGTGTCGTCACCGCCGTTCCCCGTCCCGGCGGCCCCGTCGACGAGTTCCCGCACGATGTCGGCGTGGCCGGCGTGCCGGTGGGTCTCGGCGAGCATGTGGACGAGCACCCGGTGCAGCGACACCTCGGCCCGGTCGTCCGGCCAGTGCGGCACGCGGCCGCGGTCCTCCAGCGCCAACGCCGCGATGGTGGCGTCGGAGTGCGCGCACACGCGCTCGTAGAGCCGGACGAGGTCCCCGCGGGACTCCTCGGCGGTCGCCCACATGTCGGCGTTGGGCTCCTCGGCGGCGTCGCCCTCCAGCCAGGGCAGGGGCTCGCCGAAGGGGCGTCCGAAGGTGTCGCCGAAGTACCGGGCCTCGCAGCCGATCAGGTGTTTGACGAGCCCCAGCAGGTTCGTGGCGGTCGGCGTGAGCGGACGCCGTACCTCGTACTCGGACAGCCCGTCGAGCTTCCGGAGCAGCGCGTCGCGGGCATCCTGCAGGGAGAACTGGAGGTCCGCCTTGGGGTCGGTGTCGGCCATGCGGAACAGCATCGCACCGCGGCGCCGCAGCCCCGGGGACGGCGGCACCGGGCACCGCGGGACGCCGGCCCAGCGGCTCCCGTAGGATCGGCGCCGTGTACTTCTTCCACCTGCGCTAGGGCGCCGTCGGCGAGGCGAGGAGCCCCCGTCGCCGACGAGGCGGGGCGGCGTGGCGCCGTCCCGGGCCTTGGCGTGGGAGAAGAACAGTCATCATGCGCGACGACGCACGTTTCGTCGCTCGGTGCGCCCGCGGTCTGGAACCGCAGCTGGCGGCCGAGATCCTGCAGCTCGAACTGGGCAGCGTCACCGCGGTCGGACACCGCTCCGTCCGCTTCCGCGCCGCCCGCCCGTACGACACGGGGGTGACGTCGCTCCGTACGGCGGACGACGTGTTCCTGCTGGGGGCGAGGAGCCCGGAGGCGGGAACGACGAGGGCGGCGCTGCCGGCCCTCGCGGCACTCGTGGAGAAGACGGCCCCGGAGGGCCTGCTGCACCACCGCAACGCCCTCCTCGGCCACCCCGCCGGGACACCCCCCGGGGTGGAGGTGTCGGCGTCGTTCCTGGGCAGGCGGACGTTCAACCGGTACGACGCGGAGGACGCGGTCGGCAACGCGCTGGCGGCCCGGCTCGGCGTGCCGTACCACCCGCGCCGCACGGCGGGCGCGCCCCCGCCGGACTACGCGGCGTGGCGCCTCACGCTGGACGGCGCCGAGGCGACCCTGATGCTCCGCATCACCCCGCGCCCGCTCCACCGCCGCCCGTACAAACAGGCGACGGTGCCGGGGAGCCTGCACCCGCCGCTGGCCGCGGCGATGACGAGGCTGGCGGACATCCGGCCCGGCCACACGGTCCTCGACCCCTGCTGCGGCGCGGGCACCCTGCTCATCGAGGCGGCGCTGGCCCACCCGGAGGCGGCGCGCTACCAGGGCTACGACATAGCCCGGACCGCCCGCGAAGCCGCCCGTACCAACAAGAAGACGGCCGCGACCGACCACATCCAGATCCACAAAGCAGACGCGGGCAGACTCCCCCTGCCCCCCGCCACGGTCGACCGCGTCGTGTGCAACCCGCCGTGGGGCACGCAGGTCGGACCCCGGGCCCGCCTGGCCCAATCCCCCACCGCCTGGTGGCGGGAACTCCACCGAGTCCTCACCTCCACCGGCACCGCCGTACTCCTCCTCCCCAACCCCACCCCCCTGGCCCCCGCCATCCGGTCCGGCCTGCTCCCCACCCACACCCAGCGCATCCACCTAGCCGGCACCCCCGCCTACCTGGTCAGACTGGACCCCGAAAAGCCGCGAAGCACCGCCTAACGCCACCGCGGGCAGACGGCCAGGAAACCCTCAAGGCCGCAAGCCCACCCGGAAGAGCCGGAGCGCCCACCACCGAAGACGATCACGATGGGGACGAGGCAGGCATGGCAACGCTCCTGTACCGCCCGGGTGCTCTCGGAGCCCGCCGCTGGCGAACGACGATGACCGGATGGCTGCCGGCCCCGGGCGCGGTGATCGGACCGGGCTTCTCGTTCGCCGACGACTTCCAGGCCCCGGCCTGGCCATCGTCGAAGCCATCGTCCACGCCCACCACGGGAACGTGCACGTCGAGTCCGACCCAATGCCCCGGACCGGTGTCCCCGGCCTGTACGCGGCCGGCGACGCCCGCCGTCCATAGCAGCCGCCCCCGCCCTGGCGTCAGGGCCGAGGCTGCGGACGTCGACAACGAGACGCAGCGGTGGTCGCACGAACAGCCTCGTTCTGCCGTAACCGACAGCGATCAGGGGACGGCGGTATCGGTCTCGCAGCACGGTTCCTGTGTGTGATCACCCCAATGTGATGCGAGCGTGCCAGACGTCGCCTTCGCGCCGGAGTTCCGCGTGGAGTTCGTGTGTGCGCGGGGCGCCGGCTGCCTGCCACCGATGGATGAGGGCCCGGAGAACCTCGGACACGGAAGAGTCCGGGTGATCGGTGATCAGGTGCTGGTCAGTGATGAGGGCGGCATGAGACTCATCGTTGCTGATGGCGCCGAGACCGATGCCGGGTCCCTCGGTGAGCGTGGCTTCGAGGAGGCCTTCGGGCGCGGAGGCGATGATCCAGTTCTTGAGGTGGAGGTACTCGTCGTCGGGGGCGGGGGTGGGCTCGACATGGGGCTTGTCGTGGAGCGCGTCGAGTAGCGCTGCCGCCTTCGTCTCGGGGTGGTTGCCCAGCAGGGTGATCGTGCTCTTCAGGTCGTCGGGGTCGGTTGTGTGCGTCAGGGGCACGGTCGCCCGGGGTGCGGACATGGGGGTGTATCCGCCGTGGTGGATCTCGACGTGGCTCGGCAGGTGCTGATCGTCGACGGTGATGCGGGCGATGGCGTAGGCCCCGGGTAGGTCGCTGATCCTCACGCCGGTGAGGAGGATTCCACCGGGTGCGAGCTGCTGGAGCCAGTTGTTGGGGATGGCCGGTGGGGTGGTACCGACGAAGACGCGATGGTACGGAGCTCCCTCGGGGTGGCCGATCAGACCGTCGCCGACGACGACGTTCACCTGGTGACCGTGCTCGGCGTATAGGCCCATGGCACGCCTCGCGAGATGGGTGCTGATCTCCACGGTGGTGACGCTGCCGGTGGTGCCGACGAGGTGTGCGAGGAGTGCGGCGGAGAGTCCGGAGCCGGTGCCGATCTCCTGGACCGCCATGCCGGGGCGTACGTCGAGCATGCGCAGGTGGCGGTGGGTGACGTGGGCGGGGGTACACGGGCGGACGGCACCGCCGTCTGCGCCGTGGAAGCGTGCGGCGGGGATGGCCTCCGCAGCCCGGGCAACGGCGTCGGTGGCGGATGGCGTGTCGGGAGTCATGACGAGATCCTCGGTCAGACGCGGAGGGTGAGGTGGAACGGGCGGTCAGGGACCTGGGGTTCGCAGACCGGCTCCTTGTCGGCCTCGATCCAGGCGTGCGACTCGCATGGGTCGAAGCGGCAGCCTATGCACCAGTCGACGGCGTGACCGCGGAGGCAGACGGCGAGGAAGGCCGCCAGGGACATCTCCAGACAGGCGGCTCGGCCGGGGAAGAACTGGCCGGCCCAGTCGCGGGCGGCGAGCAGACGTGCGGCCTCCGGTGCAGTTGCCGGGTGGCGTGCGGCGCGCTTGGCCAAGCGCGCGGTGGTGAGCGTGAACCGCAGCGGGGCGACGCGGATCAGCGCGGTGGCGGCGGCGAGGGCGGCCAGGGCGGTGAGCCGGTCCGGGAGCGGCGGGCGCTGTGGTGGAGCGGGCGGAACCATGGGGATGGTCATCGCTTCAACCTTCTCAGGCCGGTCGGGCGCAGAAGTCGCCGTGCACGCAGCTGCACGGCTAGGGCGCGCATGTCGGCGCGGACTCGTTCGGGATCGACGCCGTAGTGGGCTGCGACCCTGTCGGCCGCCTCATCCGTGGTGGCGCCGTGGGTGAGGTGGTACCACCAGCGGGCGCCGGAGGGGCCGAGGACGTACCAGCGGCCGCGGCCACGCAGGTCGAGCAGCATCGCGCCGTGATCCGTGAGGGTGGCCCGGACGGTGCGGGCGGGGCGCAGTTCAGGCATGGGCGGCCTCCGTCGCGATCAGGCGGGTGGGCGTGGCGAGGTGCTGGCGCAGCCACAGCTCTGCGGCGATCAGGGCCTCCAGGGCGGCGAGCCTGCCGGGGGCGCCCGCGGCGAGTCGGTCGAGTTCGGCGACGGCTGCTCTGGCGTCGATCCAGCCCTCGGTGGCCAACTCACTGCCCCGCAGCAGCGTGCGCAGGATGTCCGCGTTGCGGCGCAACCCGGTGAAGGCGTTTCCGTCGTAGGCGCCTTTGGTCCGGCGTGTGAGTAGCCAGTCCGGCACTGGCCCAGCGAGGGCGGTGCCGAGCAGCGGCTTCTGCACCCGGGTAGAGGCGCGCGCATGGACGGGGATGGCCATGGCTGCGCGGACCACGTTGTTGTCCAGGAAGGGCGCGTGGTGCGGCAGGCCCACGGCATGGGCCTGGTTGCGCAGCTCGGCCTCGTACACGCCGAACTCGCGCACCTCGGCCCACGCCCGGTGGCGGCTGGTGTCTTCGGGGGCGAGGATGCAGCGCTCGGCTGTGTCCGAGGCACGCCGGGCGACGAGCCGGCGGGCGTCGGGGGTGAGCCACGCCTTGAGGCCGGAGGCCACGAGCCAGTGCAGTCGGGCAGCACGATCCGGGCGCCTAGCCGACGGGACGGCGATGTCCCGGGCGAGCCAGCGAAGTGCGCGGGCGTGCGTGGTCCGCGACAGCCGGACGGCGGCGCCAAGCACCGCGTACAGCGGCAGGTGACGCAGGCGCGCGCGGGCCCGGCAGTGGCGTAGCAGGGCAGGGTAGTCGCCGGAGCGGGCGAGGTCGGCCAGGTAGTACGGGGAGGCGGCCAGGAGGGTGTCCGCGCCGGAGCCGGTCAGGTGCACATCACTGCCGTGCGCGACGCAGGGGCGCTGGTAGGCAGCACGCATACGCCAACGGGCGGCGTCCGGGAACGGCTGGTCGGTGGCCGGGGCGTCGAGGAGGTCCGCGAAGAAGAGGCCATCGGCGTCGGTCACCACAACGTGCTCCAGGTGGGGGTGGAGGGCCGCGGCGCGCTGGGCGTACCGCACGTCCTCGTTGGCGCTGGTGGCATCCGCGTGCGTGACGGCGAGCAACTCTGCGCCGTCTCCGGCGGCGAGCAGGGCCAAGGAGGTGGAGTCGAGTCCGCCGGAGAAGTCTGCGGTGAGCCGCTCCGCACTGCGGGCGCGCTCGGTGATGGCCGTGACGAGGTGCTGGTGCAGGTCGCCCGCGGCGTCACGGAACGGCAGTGCGTGCGACTCCTCGTACGCCGTCGTGCGACACCGGCCGTCGCGCTCAACGAGAAGTGCGTGCCCGCCGGGCAGGCGGCGCACTCCGACGAAGGCCGTGGCGTCGCCGGTGATCTCGGGGATGGTCGGACACAACAGCCGGGCGGTGATCGCCGCGTAGTCGACTTCAGCCCCGACCGCTGCTGCCAGGGGGCGAGCCGCGGTCGCCCAACCAGTGCCGGACGGCGACTCCGTGAAGTAGACAGGCCGGGTGCCGGCCACGTCCGTTAGCACCGCAGTTGTACGGCCGTCGTCCGCGACGACCCAGTAGCTACCCGGCCAACTGGTCAGCTTCGCCCAGCGACGAGTACGGACTGCCTGAAGCTCGCGGCAAAGCTGCGCTTCGGTGGCGTAGCAGGATCCGACGACTGCAAGGCGCACGGGGCCGTCTGAGACGACACGCGAGCCGCCTTCGAGACCAGTGCCGTGCGTTACCGGGGCAGGGCGACCGGGCCAGAGCCGCTGTGCGCCCGGGGCATCAAGCGCGACGTTACCGACGTACACCGTCGTCCTCCTCCATCCAGTAAGGCGCTGCGCCGGGGCGGTACCCGGATGTGCTGCACCGTCCCGCCGCAGCCGTATGGGCTACTCGAAGTAACGTCCCTTGTCCGCGCTGTCCTCGGCGTACTTGCCGAGCGTCACCTTCGAGACCTGCTCCAGCTCGACCAGAACAGGGGTGGCGTAGGTGTCGAGTCGCTCATCGATCTCGCTGGCCTGCTGCTCATCGGTCATCGGCTCTCCCTCCTTCATCAGTCAGTCGGTTCCGCGGCGGAGCCGATTCTGAATTCAGCCCACACGATTCAGTCCACCGCACGTCTGCGTCGCGCCCCAGGCGTCGGAGAACGCGGCCACGATCACCAACCCCGACCCCATGGGCTTCCGGGGGTCGGCGCCTGGGACACGGGGACGTCCGGTGCGCACAAGCGGATGTCCTCGCGCCGGTCTCTACGACATGCCAGTCGGTCAGCACGCCCCTCACGAAGGCCCGAGCGGAGCGCATGGACAGGAGAGTGTGACGAAAGCCCCTCTCCCGGGGTGAGATCAGGCTGGAACCTGGGGCTTGCGTCGTCACACCTCCTCGTGAGCTTGCCGCCGATCGTGCGGTGGACCCCACCCACGGAACCTCCTCATGGGCGGCCGAACCAGAGCAGAATTGGTGCACAGGAGAGGCATTCATGCGGCACAGCAGGGCATGACCTGGGATGCCGTCATCGAAGCTGTGCATGACGACCCGTGGGGAGAAGTGAGCCATGGCGCTCAAGCGGCACGAACTGGCACGTCGCCGCCGCGCAGTGGGGCACACCCAGGAGTCCCTGGCCGCAGCGCTGCACGTGGAGCGCTCTACGGTGGTCCGCTGGGAGGCAGGAAAGAGCGCCCCGCAGCCGTATATGTGGCCCCGACTTGCGGAAGTCCTGGAGGTCACTCGGGAACAGCTCAGCGAGCTGCTGGCCGTGCGCCGCGAGGAGGGCGGCGGCGGGCCGCGCGTGGAGCACGCGCTTCGTCATCCCGCCACGGTCGATCTCCTCACCGTGGCTGAACTGCGCATCGAGATGGACGTGCTGGCGGAGCGTTACGACCGCACTCCCTCGGCGGCGTTGCTCGCCCAGGCAGGGCACCAGCTGAGTCAGGTCGAGTTCCTCGCCGGTGAAGCGCCCGCGGTACGGGTCCAGAGAGAGCTTCGGATGCTGCAAGCTGATGCGTCCACCTTCATGGGCCAGCTGGTGTGGGATGCCTCGCAGCGACGTGACCACGCCACCGCCTGCTCCTACTTGACGGAGGGCAGGGAGGTCGCGCGACACCTCCGGGACCCTGTTGCCGAGGGCCATGCCCTCCTGCGTACCTGCTACGTCGCTTTATACGGTGCCAAAGATCATCGGGAGGGCCTGAACCTGGCGCTCAGGGCCGCCCACACCACGCGGTTCACCAGCCACGTGCTGACCGGGCTTGCGATGCTTCACGCTGCCGAAGCCCATGCGTACTTAGGGGAGAACGGCGAATGCGAGCGCGCGCTGCTCGGTGCCGAGAGGCATCTGGAGCGGGCCACGGTCACAGACAGCGCCCGTGAGATGTACGCCCCCACGCACTTCGGCCGCCTCGCCGGCTCCTGCTACCTGTCTCTCGGCGAATATCGCAGAGCCCGCCGATACCTTGGTGAGACCGCCGACCTCCTGATCGATCGTCGTAAGTCCCGAGCCATCGTGTTGGGCAACCTCGCACTCGCCGCGATCCGGGACAAGGAACTCGACGCCGCACTGGATGCCTTCAACGACGCCGTAAACGAGCTGCATGGCACGCGCGGTGGTGGTGGGATGAACATCGTCTTCCGCGCAGCACGTGAGATGAAGCGCTGGCGGTCCGAGCCCGCCGTGCAGGAGGCTCAAGACCGACTGATGACCCTCATGGAGGCGTCGTAAGGAGCACCGGTGCCGAGCGAGATCGACCACGCCAAGCAGACTGTCCGTGAGTGTGTCTGGGATGCACTGGATGCCGCGCACGCCGTCCACAACGACACCGCTCACGGCCGTATCCCGCACTTCCACGGGACAGAAGAGGCCGCTGACGAACTCGCCGTTCTCCCGGCATGGCGGAAGGCGCGGATCGTCAAGGCGGTGCCGGACAAGGCACAGTTGCCGGTGCGCGCCCGCGCGTTGGCGGAGGGCAAGACGGTGTACATGGCAGTGCCGAAGCTCGCCGATCCCCGGCCCTTCTATCTTCTCGATCCCGCTCGCCTGCCTGTCGGGCCGGCTGAGGCCGCGTCCAGTAAGACCGCGGCGAGAGTGGCCCCCAGGGTCGCGGTGGACTCTCTGGCGACGGTGGACTTGGTGGTGCTCGGTAGCGTCGCCGTCAACCGTGACGGCGTGCGCATCGGGAAGGGCGCCGGGTACTCGGACCTGGAGTTCGCGTTCCTGACAGAGGCAGGGCTCGTCACGCCAGGCACCGTGGTCGTCACGACCGTGCACGAGCTGCAAGTCCTGGACCAGGCTCTTCCCGCCACACAGCACGATGTTGGTGTCGATCTGATCGTCACGCCCAGCGAAGTCATCTCCTGCCCGCGGGCCCACCGGCCGAGCGGCCTCGTATGGGAGCACCTGAGCCCGGAGAAGATCGCCGCCATCCCCGTCCTCGCTGAACGCGCCCCGTCGACAGGCATGTAACGCACAACGCCCCCGCCCTGGCACGGTCTGCTCCCGTCCGCGCGCCGCGTCGTGCGCCCCTCGCGCTGAGCACCGGGGCGGCCGGAGACCCCAAGCATCCGCTGCCTCCACTCCGCCGAGCGGCAACCAACCGCACCACGCGGTGCACTCCTGACGCCCCCACCTTCTCCGGGAGATCACACTTCGCTGCTGTACGGGTATGCGAAAAGCCCCGCAGATGTCGTCTGCGGGGCTTCTACCTGTGCGCGCTCGGCAGGATTCGAACCTGCAACCTTCTGATCCGTAGCTCAATCCAGACTGGTCATTGGCGGCCAGTCTGGAGTACCTGACGCATGTGGGAGACGGTATCGGCCGTCGTCGATCGCTGGCGTTGCTGTACTCCGCTGCGGTATCGCATCACAGATCCACTCAAGCCCGGTTTTCGGCTCCTGCCCTCTCAAGATCCACTACACGAGGGTCATGGAGTGCTGGAACAGGTTGATGTCTGATACTGGCAGATAATTAACACTCCTGTCTATATGGGTTAAATCTGATGGAAATCGCCAGGGCGTGCACGGTGGCTCCCTGCCCTCCTCGCACGACAGCTCTCAGGCATGGCGGGAGTACCAGCCACTTCGCCGGTGGGCCACACGCCGAACACCCGTCGACACCCCAACCCGTGAGATCAGCGGTGGCGATGCTCACTCCACGCCTCCTCCGGCTCAATGCATGCTTCATTGGCAAGCATGGGTTCGCGGTACGGTATGGTGCAATGGTGAATCGTGAGTTGCCTGTGATCAGCCTGTTTTCTGGAGCCGGCGGCCTAGATTGTGCTGTAGAGCGCTGTGCGGAACCTCCACTGAGTCATGACGGTAGCGGTTCACCTCTTCGTGTGGCCGTGGCGACCGACTACGACGAAACTGCACTCAAAACGCTAGCCAATAACTTCCCGCATACGAAAACTCTGTGTCGAGACATCCAGAGTACAACCACTCAGGAAATTCTAGAGGCCGGCGGTTTGAGTAAAGGCGAGGCCACCCTCGTTGTCGGCGGTCCACCTTGTACGCCATTTAGTAAATCAGGTTTCTGGATTGAAGAAAAGCGTCAAAGCAGCGACCCCGATGCCTCGCTGCTTGACGAGTATGTGCGAGTTATTCGTGAAAGTGAGCCGGAAGCATTTGTTCTGGAGAATGTTCAAGGGCTGACTTATAAGACGCATAAAGCGCAGTTCGATCGCTTGATCGCCGGATTGAGGGAAGCTGGGTATAATCCGTCGTACAAAGTCCTACTTGCTGCCGAGTATGGTGTTCCTCAGCTTCGGCGGAGGGTATTTGTTGTTGGGCGAAGAGACGGAAAGGAATACCGATTCCCTGCCTCGACCCATTCGGGTGAGTCGGAGAGGGATCGTATCATCGACCATTCGAAGATTCCGTTTGTGTCAGTGAGTAGCGCGATCAGCGATCTGGCTGATGGGCCTGCCGAGGACGGTGAGATCGTGGAAGGCACTTACGGGGAACTTGCTGCCGAAGTGCCCCCAGGGCAGAACTACCTTTGGCATACAGAAAGGTACGACGGCCGTAACGTCTTTGAGTGGCGTAGCCGGTACTGGACATTCCTTCTACGAGCTGATCCCGATCGCCCTTCAACTACCCTTCAGGCACAGCCTGGCCCGTGGGTAGGTCCATTTCATTGGGAGAGCGTGCCGAATGCAGACGGAGACATGCGGGCCAGGCGCTTTCGAACGTCAGAGATGAAACGCATCATGACTTTCCCTGACGAATTTACTTTCGTTGGTGGTCGACGTGAGGTGCAGCGCCAAATCGGGAACGCTGTTCCGGTCCATTTGGGAAAAGTGGTAGTTCGTTCTCTTATGGAGCAGTTGGGGTATCTGTCACCTAGTGGAAGCCAGGCAAGGCAGCAGTCTGCGAAACAGTTGTCAATCCTTTAGGTGCTATTGAGAGGGCCCGTGGGAATCACAATCGATAAAGATCTTGCCAGAAGTGCAGTTCGCGCGGCATTTGATCTAGCACAGTCTGATCGCGACCTACCCGAGAAATGGACGCATCTCGCGCGTATCCTGCGGGAGGCTGAGGCGTCCCGAACGTTTACGCCCGCTCTTTGTACAGCCCTACTGGCGCGGGCCTGCGATCAATCCGTTGATCCACTTTCCATTAAAAGCGGATTCAGCACTAGGACCTACTCGCTAAGGAGTCTTTGCCACGAGGTCCTGGTACCGCTGTCAGTGGAACTGAATTTTGACCTGCGGGCTACGGGCCGCGAGCCAGTGAATAACCAGCCGTTCTTTCGGTATGATCATTTCTCCGAAATTTCCAAGGTTAGGGATAGTGCGCGCCCCTACCTGGTTAGGTTGGAAGCTGCTCTCCAAGAAGTGGATGACCTCAACTACACATGTTCTGATGCGTTGAGTGCACTTGCCGCTACTATCCGAGTTTGCGTGATTGCAGCAGATAAGAAGCAGCGCAGTGTAGCGGGAAGCTCTCTTGTAGAGTCTAGCCTGATTGTCCAGACGGAAGATTTCGTGAATTCGGGTGAGGATATTCCGCGAAAACTTCAAGCTTGTGTGGCTGCAGGACTGGATATGGTTTATGGTAACGTGAAGTCGCGGAGATTGAACGACCCGTCACGAGATGTTCCGGGCGATGTGCATGTTTTCATGAGTGACGGTATTCAGCTTGCGGTTGAGGTAAGGGGGAAGTCGGTCAGCGCGCAGGAACTTGAGCAATTCGTGCGTAGTGTGGCTAACGTTGATATTCCTCGCGCGTCCTTGGTTGTGGACGCGGCCAATCACAAGCGAATTTCGAATGAAGACCTTCTCGCCTTGTCGCTTGAGCGCAAATATGGCCGACTGGTAAAGATTAACGAAAGCGTTTCTTCGTTCCTTCGGGATGCATTTGCCTGGTCCAGTCGAAGTGCGGTAGAAATTCTTCTAGAATTTCCGGACGCAATGTACAAGCGGATGTCGGAAATTGAGGTTAGACAGTCGGAACTTGATCTGTGGGCAGATCTCTTCGCTGACGATTCAGCAAGGGAAACTTCCTCCGAAGCGGCTGATGTTCTATTCGGTGTTGACGAAGCGCGTTGATCCGCTTAGAGCGGTCGGTGGAGCGGGTTTGGGCGGGAGCTGCTTTGGGGTGAGAGATCGGGGGCCCTTAAGCTGACCGCGCTCGGGCTGGCTTGTGGCCTGCCCGTTATGGACCGAGGTGGGCCCCCGATCTTAGAGGCTCACCCCAAAGTGGCTGCCTAAAGCCGCGGAGCCGACCGGACCCGGCCATGAGCCGTTTCTCTTGAGTGGGCTCGCCTTCCGTTGCGCGGGCCGGTGGACCGGGCCGGAGCGGGGCGGAGACAGGAGCGGCGGCCCGGGGAGCCGGGCCGCGCGGCGAGCGGAGCGAGCCCTTGAAGTCGTAGAGAAGGTTGTTACGCACGGGCTCACACGCTGAGGTCTGCCTGCTTCGGCGGTGGGAGGTAGGGCACTGGTGTGACCGTCCAAGTCGCGTGCGTGGTGTGCTGCTTCAGCGTGAGCGTGTGGGCCTGGCCCTCCGACAGTTCGCGGGTCGCCTCGGCTTGGCCGTGGTCGATCCAGTCGCGGGCCTGGCGGTAGGGCTCCTCGTCCATGTTGATCGCGATCATCATCAGAGTGGCCTTGAGCCAGCGCAGTGCCTCGCCTGGGCTGTAGGCGTCGAAGGTGCCTAACCGGTGCTCGTCCACGTGGCACTCGCAGTGAAACCATCGTGGTTCCGGGGGAGTTCGATGGCTCATCAGTGCCGCTCCCGCGTGCTCGGCCTCACGCTGGCCGCCGGCTGCGGCTCCGGTTCTGCCATGCCGGGGTCCAGTTCGACCATGACCGTGTAGCCCTCGTCGTCTCCGCTTACTTCCATGCGTCGGCCGAGTGCCGAGACGAGAGTGAGTCCGCGGCCATGGGCGTCCCCTTCTGCCGCAGCTACTTCGTGGGGTTTCGTCCGGCCGCCGCCGACGTCGGTAACGGCTAGTACGACCGATCCCGATGTGCGGAAGAGCGAGATGCGCATGCTCCCGCTTGCTGTCCCGCTGGCGGAGTGCAGCAGGGCGTTCGTGCTCAGCTCGCTCACGATCAGTGCGGCCTCTTCCGCGCACCTGCTGTCGCCGAGTACGTCTCTCGTCCAGCGGCGGACGCGGCCGACCTCTTCGGGAAGACCTGGGCAGGTGAGTTCCCAGATTCGGCGTCTACTCGTATACTCGTCCATACAAGTTCCTTTATGCTGGTGGCCGCCATGGGTAGTGGGTTCGAGCTAGACGAGTCTCACGCCATCATGCGCGCGCACAGCCGGCGGCGACGCGGCGTCGAGCGCGTCCAGGACGCGGATCGCGTAAGCCTCATCGGCGAGTTCGGAGACCTCGGCGCGGGTGGCCCAGCGGAGGGCGTAGGTCTCCTCGCCGGTGGTCGGTGTGCCGTCGAGGGCCTTGCAGCGGAAGACGAGCGAGACGATCAGGCCCGTCATGTTCTTGTACACGCCGGTGAGGGCGGCGGGGAGAGCGATCTTCAGTCCCGTCTCCTCCAGGACCTCGCGCTGAAGCGCCTCGGGGACCGTCTCCCCGGGTTCGAGGACGCCGCCCGGCGGCTCCCACTGGCCGTTGTCGCGGCGCTGGATGAGCAAGGCCCGGCCCTCGTCGTCGACGATGACTCCGGCAACGCTCACGGAGTGGGGGCGCTCTGCGCTACTCACGGTCCTCGGTCCCCTCGGCTGGCTAGGCTCTCCACCGTAGCAACAGCACTCAGCCTCTCGTCTAGATATCCAGAGGAGTACGCACATGGCGCCCGTTCCGTCCGGTGTTCTCGGGGCTGTCGACCCCACCAGCGACCGCGCCGTTTTCCGGCAGATCGCCGACCAGCTCCGGGAGGCCATCGACAGGGGCCGCTTCAAGGAGGGTTCGAAACTCCCGTCTGAGGCGGAGCTTGTCGAGCACTTCGGCGTCTCCCGGATGACCGTTCGTAACTCGATCGGGGTCCTTCAGGGTGAGGGGCTGATCTCGGCCGAGCACGGGAAGGGCGTGTTCGTCCGGCCTCGGCCCCCGGTGCGGCGGCTCGCGTCCGACCGCTTCGCGCGTCGGCACCGCGATCAGGGCAAGTCCGCGTTCATCGTGGAGGCGGACGCCGCGGGCTCCCGGCCAGAGGTCGACAGCCTGGAAGTCAAGGAGGAGAAGCCCAGCCGCGACATCTCCGCCCGCCTGGGCTCGCCCCGTAAGGTCCTCGCCCGCCGCCGGCGTTACCTGCTCGACGGCCGCCCCGTCGAGTTCGCCGTCTCCTACCTCCCGCTCGACCTGGCCCGCGGTACGCGGATCGCCGAACCGAACCCCGGCCCCGGCGGCATCTACGCCCGGCTGGAGGAAGCGGGGCATCGGCTCGACCACTTCGACGAGGAGGTACGGGCCCGGATGCCCTCCCCGGGGGAGGCGAAGATGCTGCGGCTGGCGTCGGGTGTGCCGGTGATCCACCTGGTTCGGACCGCGTACGACACCGAAGGGCGGGCCGTCGAAGTCTGCGACACCGTGATGGCCGCCGACGCCTACGTGCTCGCCTACCAACTGCCGGCGACCTGAGCTGACTTCGGAGGTCTCGATGCCGACTGGTGCGTCTTCGCGGACTCGTACACACCGAGAGGCGTACTCGTATAGACGAGTGGGCAAGCTGTGTGTCACAGTGGTTCGCATCCCCGGCGTCGAGCCTCGGTTCGGCTGGGGTGACTTGTATAGATGACTAGGTGTCGTGCCACCCGAAGGAGAAGTACCTTGCGCACCATCCGAGTTGAGACCTCTGCCGCCACCATCCTCCTGACCGAAGCTCCTGAGCCGAAGGTCCGCGACCGCCAGACCGGCGAGATCGCCAAGGACGCCACCAGCGGCGAGACGCTGATGAAGGTCGGCGTCGTCTACATCGACGAGGGCGAGTCCTCGCTGATCCACGTGACCGTCCCCGAGAGCGGCGTGAGCGAGGGTCTTGCCCTCGGCGCCCCGGTCGCGCTCCCCGGCCTGGTCGCCCGGCCGTGGGAGTCCGTGTTCAACGGACAGCAGCGCCACGGGATCGCCTACCGCGCTGCCGCCGTCACCCTGGGTGTCGTACCGGCCGGGGCAGGGGTCTGACCATGTCCGACCTGTCGACGCTGATGGAGGTGGGCGGCCCGATAGCCGGGCTCGGCGGCGGGGTCGCCTACCTCCGGGCCCGGCACCCGGCGGCCTACTGGTCCACGGTCGGGATGCCGCTGTCCTCGGTGCGGCTGCTGGGCTCGTACGGCTCGGTCATGGAGTCGTGCGGCCTGACCGTCGAGCCCTCCCGCTTCCGCGCTCTGGCTGTACGGGCGACCACGCGGCGCGAAGTGCGGCCCGTACCGCCCCGCCGTGGCCTCCTCCGGCCCACCTCGACCGGGCTGCGCATACGGCTCCGGCTTGCTCCGGGGCAGGAGCCCGCCGACCTGGCCGCGTCCGCCGAACGGCTCCGGCACGCCTGGGGCGTCCACTCCGTCTACGTACGGGAGATCAAACCCGGCGTCGTCGAACTGCGGCTCGTCGGCTTCGACGTGCTCCGCCGCGTACGGATGCCCCGCAAAGCGGGCGGTGGCTTCCTGCGGGTGCCCGTGGCGCTGCGGGAGGACGCGACCGCGTTCGTACGCGACTTCCGTGCCATCCCGCACGAACTCGTGCTCGGCGCGACGCTCTCCGGCAAGTCCATGTACCTGCGCCACCTGCTCACCGGCCTGGCCGGACAGCGGGTCGCGCTCGCCGGAATCGACTGCAAACGCGGCGTCGAGCTGGCGCCCTTCGCGCCCCGGCTCTCCGCGCTCGCCACCGACCCGGACCAGGCGGCCGAGCTGCTGCCCGCGCTCGTACGCGAGATGGAAGACCGCTACGACCTGATCAGGGCCCGGCAGGGCATCGCTCCCTCGACCCCGGACGAGGACATCACCTCGGACGTGTGGGGCCTGCCGGAGAGCGAACGGCCAGTGCCGATCATCCTGTTCGTCGACGAGATCGCCGAACTCTTCCTCGTCGCGACGAGGAAGGACGAGGAACGACGCGACGAGATGGTCACCCAGCTCATCCGCCTCGCCCAACTCGGCCGCGCCGCCGGCATCTACCTGGAGGTCTGCGGCCAGCGCTTCGGCGCGGAGCTGGGCAAGGGCGCGACCATGCTCCGCGCCCAGCTCACCGGCCGCGTCTGCCACCGCGTGAACGATGAGCCGTCCGCGAAGATGGCCCTCGGCGACATCGCCCCCGAAGCGGTCGGCGCCGCCTGCGCCATCGCGCCCGAACGGCCCGGCCTGGCCGTCGCCGGTGACACCTCCGGCGGCTGGTCACGCATCCGTACGCCGTACCTCTCGCTGGCCGACGCTGCCGCGCGCTGCCGGGATACCGCTGATCTGGTGCCCGAGCTGCCCGCGCTGAAGCCCTTCCTTCCCGACGTTCCTGTGAGCGACTGACCTCCACTCCCAACACGGCTGGTGCGACCGCTTCGTGCCGTGTCCCTACCCCTCCCATGCCTGAAACCGGAAGGAGACGACCTGTGCGTGACCGACTCCCCCGCATCGACCCGGTGCTCGTACAGGCGGTCATCGCCGCCGCGTTGTCCTTCGCGCATCTGCACGACGTGGCGTCGGCCGCGGGACAGGACGGCTGGAAGGCGTGGGCCTATCCGGTCTCCGTCGACCTGCTCCTCGTCGCCGCCTGGCGCCGCCTGCGCTCCGGGCGGGACAAGGCGGCGGCCTGGTGCTGGTTCCTCATCGCCCTGGCCGCCTCGCTCGGTGCCAACGTCGCGACGGCCGGAGTGCTCGACCTGAACGACGTGCCGGACTGGCTCCGCATCCTCGTCGCCGGATGGCCGGCGCTCGCCTTCCTCGGCGGAACGCTCCTCGCGCACAGCCCCACCCCGAAGCCGAAGCCGGTCGAGCCCAAACCGGAACCGGCGCCCGTCACCGAGGCACCGGCCACACCCGAGCTGCCCGCCGCGCCCGTACCGGCCGCCCTCGTCGAGCACGCCCGCAAGGTCGCCGCCGCCCACGAATCCCGCACCGGTACGCCCATCGACCCCGACACCCTCCGCGCCCGCCTCGGCGTCCCCGCACCGCTCGCCGACCGCATCGCCGCACAGCTCACCTGACCCGAAAGGAGAACCGCCATGCCGCTCAACCGCCGTTTCCGCCGCGTGATCCGTATCGGCCCGGTCCAGGTCGGCACCGCCCCC
Source organism: Streptomyces synnematoformans (assembly GCF_039531005.1). Lineage (NCBI taxonomy): Bacteria > Bacillati > Actinomycetota > Actinomycetes > Kitasatosporales > Streptomycetaceae > Streptomyces > Streptomyces synnematoformans. The sequence goes on along the minus strand of NZ_BAAAPF010000014.1, from coordinate 25,119 downwards.
GACGACCGGGGCCGCGAGAAGCACACCGCCGCCTGCACCGCCCCGCGCTGCGGATTCTCCGCCGACTACGACTCACGCGCCGCCGCCGAACTCGCCGCCCGTACGCACCGCTGCCCGGTGCGCTGAAGGGAGCACGCACCCCATGAACCTCGACCTGCCGCTCGTCGTCGTCCTCGGCCTCATCGCCTGGGCAGCCGTGAAGTTCCTCGGCGTCCGCCTCTGGATCGTCGTCGTGATCACCCTTTTCGGCTTCTACCTCGCCGACACCTTCATGGCCCCCGCCATCGACCACGGCACCCGCAACGGGGTCGAGGTCGTCAACGGCACCAACGACTGAGAGGAGCACCAACCATGCTGTTCAAGCCCGAGCTACCGCCGAACGCGCACACCCCGGTCGCCGCGCCTCGCGCACACGAACACGCCGTCTGCTCCTGCCAGCATGCGCCGCGCCGCGCTCTGCCCACGGTGAGCACCGGGGCCGTCGTCACCGTCCTCGTCGGCGGCGTCGTCCTGACCGCGCTCCTGGCCGCCGTCGCGGTCTCGGCCGTGGCCGTCGCCGTCGCCGCCGTGGTCCTGCGCTCGCTCCTCAAGGACCGGAGTCACCAGCGCTGAACGGCCGCCGGGGCGGCCCGATACCGCCAAGCATCCGCCGCCCCGGCCGCCTGACCCTTCTCGACGAAGCCGAAAAGGAGACAGCCATCATCACCCGCCACAACCCCGCCCCGCTCGCCGAACTGGCCACCCTCGCACAAGGCGGCTCCCTGCCCTCCCTCGCGCGACAGCTCTCCGGCCTGGGCGGCTGCACCAACCCCGTACGCCTGGCCGGCCACCGCACCGAACACCGCGTCGACACGACAACCGGCGAGATAGGCCCGGCACTCCGCCGCCTCGACTCCGCCGCACTGCCCGCCGGTGACCTCCTCGTCCGCTGCGGCAACCGCCGCACCACCCGGTGCCCCGCCTGCGCCGAGACCTACCGCCGCGACACCTTCCACCTGATCACCGCCGGACTCCGCGGCGGCAAAGGCACCCCCGAGGAGGTCACCTCACACCCCCGGGTCTTCGCCACCTTCACCGCGCCGAGCTTCGGCCCCGTCCACAACCGCCCCGGCACCCGTGCCTGCCGCTGCGGGCGCCACCACACACCCGACGACCCCACCCTCGGCACCCCACGGAACTCCGACCGCTACGACTACGAAACCGCCGTCCTCTGGAATGCCCACGCGGGCGCACTCTGGCGACGCTTCACCATCCATCTCCGTCGCGAGATCGCCCGCCGCGCCGGACTCACCCAACGCGTCTTCCCGCAGCACGCCCGCGTCTCCTTCGCCAAGGTCGCCGAGTACCAGAAGCGCGGCGCCGTCCACTTCCATGCCGTCGTACGCCTCGACGGCCCGGCCGGCGGCAACACCCGACCCCCGCACTGGGCAACGGCCGAGCTGCTGACCGACGCCATCCAGGCGGCGGCCTCCCGTGCTGTCGTCCCCGGCCCGGTCCTCGACGGCCGCACCCACACCTTCGCGTTCGGTCCCCAGCTCGACATCCGCACCATCCACGGCCAGGACCTCGACGGCGACCAGGCCCTCACCGACCGGGCGGTCGCCGCGTACATCGCGAAGTACGCCACCAAAGGCGCCGAGACAGCGACCGGCACGTTAGATCGCCCGTTGCGCTTCGTCGCCGAGCTGGGGCACCTCGACCTTCCCGCACACGCCGAACGCCTCATCCGCACCGCCTGGGCCCTCGGCGCCCGCAGAGACCTCGCCCATCTCCGCCTCCGCGCCTGGGCGCACATGCTCGGATTCCGCGGCCACTTCTCCACCAAGACCCGCCGCTACTCCACCACCCTCGGCGCCCTGCGCGCCGCCCGCGCCGAATGGCGCCGCCTGCAAGCCGCCATCGCCCGCGGCGACAACCCACAGCCTGTGGACGGCCCCGACGGCGAAACCACCCTCGTCCTCGCCCACTGGACCTTCACCGGCACTGGCCTCACTCCCGCCGAAGCCTGGCTATCCGCCTCCCTCGCCCCGGAAGGAGCCAACTCCCGATGAGAACCGCGACGATCAAACCCAAGTGGCACACCACGGCCGAAGTCGCCGCCATGCTCGGCTTCGGCCTGTCCAAGACGAAGATGCTCGTTCTCACGGGCGAGATCCGCTCCGTCAAGGTCGGCCGCAACCGCCGCATCCTCCCCGCCTGGGTCGACGAGTACGTGAACCGCTGCGCCGAGGAAGCCGAGAGGTGGACGGCATGAGCGGCAAGCGTGCCAACGGCGAAGGTTCCATCTACCCGTACAAGAACGGCTACGCGGCCTACGTCTGGGTCACCAAGCCGGACGGCAAACGGGCCCGGAAGTACGTGTATGGCAAGACCCGCGCCCTGGTCCACGAGAAGTGGCTCAAGGCTCACGCCGACGCCAAGAAAGGCCCTGTCGCCACCCGGCACCGCACCGTCGCGGCCTTCCTCGACTACTGGCTTGAGTCGATCGTGAAGCCCAACCTCGCCCCGCTGTCGTACGTCTCGTACGAGGGCTACGTGCGGCTCTACATCGCCCCGCACCTGGGCGGGAAACGGCTCGACAAGCTGACCGTCCGCGACGTGCGTGAGTGGCTGACCAAGCTGGCGACGATCTGCCAGTGCTGCGCCCAGGACAAGGACACAAGGCGTAAGCCCTCGCGCCGACGCTGCTGCGCGATCGGGGAGTGCTGCGAGTCATACCCGTCCCGCCGGGTGATCCAGGCATCACGCGATGCTCTGCGGGCTGCGCTGACGCACGCCGTCGCCGAGGAGGAGATCGGCAAGAACGTCGCGTCGCTCGTGAAGGTGCCCAAGCCGCGTCGCCGCCGGATCAAGCCGTGGTCCGTCGCCGAAGCCGGCCGTTTCCTCACCGATGCCGCCGCCCGCGATGACCACCTCTTCGCTGCCTGGGTCCTCGTCCTGTGCCTCGGCCTGCGCCGCGGTGAGGTGCTGGGCCTGACGTGGAAGTCCGTGGACCTCGACACCGGGGAGCTGTACGTGGATCACCAGATCCAGCGGGCCGGGCGCCGGATCCTGCACCGCGAGACCAAGACAGAGGACTCGGACGACTTCCTGCCTCTGCCCGCGCTGTGCGTCAAGGCCCTCCGCATGCGTCACGCCCAGCAGACCGGCGACCGGAAGGCGGCCGGGGAGCTGTGGCAGGACAGCCACGGGCTCATCTTCACGACCAAGTACGGCACCCCCATCGAGCCCGGGAACCTCACCCGCATGTTCGCCCTCCGCGCCCGCCGCGCCGGCCTCCGCGTCATCCCGCTGCGGAACACCCGGCACACGTGCAGCTCGCTCCTCGTCGCCCTCAAGGTCCACCCGAAGGTGGCGCAGCGGATCCTCCGGCACTCACAGATCGCGATGACGATGGAGGTCTACGCCGAGGCGAGCGACGAAGCGGTACGGGCCGCCATCGGGCAACTGTCGGACGCCATGGGCGGTACCGGCTGACGCTGTTGCTGTACTTCGCTGCTGTACAGGCATGAGAAAAGCCCCGCAGATGATGTCTGCGGGGCTTCTACCTGTGCGCGCTCGGCAGGATTCGAACCTGCAACCTTCTGATCCGTAGTCAGATGCTCTATCCGTTAAGCTACGAGCGCCCGCTTTCGGGCATTACGTGCCCGGCTGCGTTGCGGGAACCACCTTACATGACCCTCCGCGCCAGGTGAAATCCGATTCCCGCACCCCCTCCGACCTGCGCGTCGGCCCCCGCGGCGGGGTTTCCGGGGTGGGCATGCACAGAGCCCGCGCCGGGGGCGCGGGCTCTGTGGTGGGCTGGCGGAGGCGGAGGGATTTGAACCCTCGATGGGCGGTAAAACCCAAACCGCATTAGCAGTGCGGCGCCATAGACCAGACTAGGCGACGCCTCCCGCACACCTGCGGGTCAAGCAGGTGTGTGCAGATGATGGCACAGGCGCCGGGGCCGCTGCCAATCGCACCTACCGTACCGGTCACCGGGGCGCCGGGGCAAAGGCCTTGTTGGCGGGCGGAGCGGGCATAGCATCGGTGTGCGGGCCGGTTCGGTTCGCAGGCCGAGGGTCACGAGGCGACAGCACCGCTGGGAGGCGCACGATGGCGTCCGTCCGCCGCAAGGTCCGCGGTACCCGGGTGAGCATCTGGTTCACCGGGCGGGTGGAGGGGCGACGCTGGGGGGTCGGGGACGCTGCGGGGGAGGCGGACGGGCTCGATCTGGGGAAGATCGTCGCGGCCACCGTGCGGTTGCTCGACGCCGAGGGGCTGGGGCGGCTGTCGATGCGCCGGCTCGCCGCCGAGCTGGGGGTGACGGCGATGTCCGTGTACTGGTACGTCGACACCAAGGACGAGCTGCTGGAGCTGGCCCTGGACCGCGCGTACGCCGAGCTGGACCTCCCCGGCGACGACGGCGCCGACTGGGCCGCGCAGCTGCGGCAGCTCGCGCACGGGCACCGGCGCGTCCTGGCCGACCACCCCTGGGTCTCCCGCCTCGCTGGAGAGTATCTGAACGTCGGGCCGCGCGCCATGGCGTGCGTCGCCGCCGCGCAGCGGGCGATGCGGCGGGCGGGGTTGCCGGAGGAGTGTCTGACGGGCGGGCTGTCGCTGCTGTTCCCGTTCTCGTACGGGTTCGGGGGTGTCGGCGGGCGCTGGGCGGAGCTGTGCCGGGCGGCCGGGGTGCCGGAGGACGAGTGCTACCGGAGGTTCGTGGAGACGCTGCGGGAGCACCCCGAGTACGTGCGGCCGCCGGCCGCGGTCGCCCCGGTGCCGGCCGTGCCGCCGGTGCCGGCCGTGCCGGCCGTGCTGCCCGGGGGGCAGGAGCAGCGCGACCGCGACTTCAACTTCGCCCTGGAGTGCGTCCTCGCCGGCATGGCCGCCATGCGCGACCGGGTCGCGGAGCAGGTCCGGCCCACGATCAGTCCCGCGTGAGCGGCTACCCGCGGGCCTTCGCCGCCGGCTGCTCCCGGCGCGCCGAGCCGCCCGCGCCGCCGTCCGGCGGGCCGGCCTGCTGCAGGCCGCTCCGCGTCCGCAGCGCCACCTCCTTGATGCCCGCCACCGTCACGAACGCCAGCAGCGCCGCCGGTGCCGCGTACAGGAAGATGTCCGCGAGCCCGTGCCCGTACGCGCTCTCCACCACCGTCCGCACCGGCGCCGGCAGCTCCGCGAGGTCGGGGATGGCCGAGCCGCCGCCCGCCTCGGCGGCGGCGCGCGCCGGCGGGATGCCGCGGTCGGTGAAGCCGTCGCGCAGGTAGCCGGAGACGCGGCTGCTGAGGATCGCGCCGAGGGCGGAGACGCCGACCGCGCCGCCGAGGGAGCGGAAGAACGCGACCGCCGAGCTGGCGGCGCCGAGGTCGGCGGGGTCGACCTGGTTCTGGGTGCAGAGCACGAGGTTCTGCATCATCATCCCGATGCCCGTGCCCAGCGCGGCCATGAAGAGGGCGATGTGCCAGTACGGGGTGTCGTAGCGCATGGTGCCGAGCAGGCCGAGCCCCGCGGTGAGCAGCAGCCCGCCGGTGACCAGCCAGACCTTCCAGCGTCCGGTACGGGTGATGATGCGCCCGGAGATCGTGGAGGCCAGGAAGATGCCCATGATCATGGGGATGGTCAGCAGGCCCGACCTCGTCGGGGACTCGCCGCGCGCGAGCTGGAAGTACTGGCTGAGGAAGACCGTCGCGCCGAACATCGCGACGCCGACGAAGAGGGAGGCGAGCGAGGCGAGGGTGACGGTGCGGTTGCGGAAGAGCCGCAGCGGAAGCACCGGCTCCGGCACCCAGGTCTCGACCCACACGAACGCGGCCCCGAGCGCGAGCGCGCCGCCGGTCATCGCGAACGTCTGCCAGGACAGCCAGGCGTACGACTCCCCCGCCAGCGTCACCCAGATCAGCAGCAGCGAGACGGACGCGCTCATCAGCAGCGCGCCGCGCCAGTCGAGCGAGACCTGGCGGCGCACCACGGGCAGCCGCAGGGTCTTCTGGAGTACGACGAGCGCGAGGACCGCGAACGGTACGCCGACGTAGAAGCACCAGCGCCAGCCCAGCCAGCTGGTGTCGGTGATGACGCCGCCGAGGACGGGGCCGCCGACGGTGGCGACGGCGAAGGTGGCGCCGAGGTAGCCGCTGTACCGGCCGCGTTCGCGCGGCGAGATCATCGCGGCGAGGATGATCTGCGCGAGCGCGCTGAGGCCGCCGACGCCGATGCCCTGGACGACGCGGCAGGCGATGAGCATGCCGGTGCTCTGGCTGAGGCCGGCGACGACCGAGCCGGCGACGTAGATGACGAGGGCGATCTGGACCAGCAGCTTCTTGCTGGCGAGGTCGGCGAGCTTGCCCCACAGGGGGGTGGAGGCGGTCATCGCCAGCAGGGCGGCGGTGACGACCCAGCTGTACGCGCTCTGCGTGCCGTCGAGGTCCGCGATGATGCGGGGCAGCGCGTTGGTGACGATGGTCGAGGAGAGGATGGCCACGAACATGCCGAGCAGCAGCCCGGAGATGGCCTCCAGTATCTGCCGGTGGGTCATGCCGGGAGAGTCGACTTTAGTTTGTTGCACTAAGCAACTGTATGACGCATGGTTGCCGAAGGCAATCGAAGTCGGCCCGAGCACGGCGCCGGCGCCGGGACGGGTGCGGGTGCGGGCGCGGGTGTGCGGAAGCCGGGCTTCCCCCTGCTGACAGGCGTCCGGGGCGTTCGCTAGTGTCCTGCTCCATGGCTCACAATCCGCAAGGTCAACAGCCCGACCCCAACAACGACCCGGCCGGGAGCACGCAGATGTTCCGCGCCTTCGTGGACGAGGGCGGCGGCCCGCAGACGCGGGGGCCGCAGCAGCCGGCGGCGTCGGCGGCGACTCCGGGGCCGCGTATCGGGTTGATCGTCGGGATCGTCGTCGCGGTGGCGGTGCTCGCGGGGGTGGTGTGGCTCGCGGTCGGCTGAGCCGGCCGACACGCTGCTGATCTGAGCGACACCGCTGATCTGAGCGACACCGCTGATCTGAGCGACACCGCTGATCTGGGCGACACCGCTGATCTGGGCGACACCGCTATCCCGCCGACCCGTGGGTGCCGCGTACGGCGCCGTGCACGGCGTCAGGCGTAGGCGGTTCACGACGTCGGGCGTACGAGGGTCGCGACGTCCGGCATACGAGGCTCGCGACGTCGGGCGTACGCGAGCGCGACATGGCCGTACGAGCCGGGGCCGGCCCCGCGCCGGCCCCGTCGTCAGTCCGCGATCAGCCCTGCCCGCAGCTGCGCCAGCGTGCGCGTGAGCAGCCGGGACACGTGCATCTGCGAGATGCCCACCTCGTCGCCGATCTGCGACTGCGTCATGTTCCCGAAGAACCGCAGCATGATGATCCGCCGCTCCCGGGCCGGGAGCTGGGCCAGCAGCGGCTTCAGCGACTCGCGGTACTCCACGCCCTCCAGCGCCGTGTCCTCGTACCCGAGGCGGTCCGCGAGCGAGCCCTCGCCGCCGTCCTCCTCCGGGGCGGGGGAGTCGAGGGAGCTGGCCGTGTACGCGTTGCCGACGGCGAGGCCGTCGACCACGTCCTCGTCGGACACCCCGAGGTACTGGGCCAGCTCCGGCACGGTCGGGGAGCGGTCCAGCCGCTGCGCGAGGTCGTCGCTGGCCTTGGTGAGCGCCAGGCGCAGCTCCTGGAGCCGGCGCGGGACGCGCACGGACCAGCTGGTGTCGCGGAAGTAGCGCTTGATCTCGCCGATGACCGTGGGCATGGCGAAGGTCGGGAACTCGGTGCCGCGCCGGCAGTCGAACCGGTCGATCGCCTTGATCAGGCCGATCGTGCCGACCTGGACGATGTCCTCCATGGGCTCGTTGCGGCTGCGGAAGCGGGCCGCGGCGTAGCGCACGAGGGGGAGGTTCAGCTCGATCAGGGTGTCGCGCACGTACGTCCGCTCGGGGCTGTCCCCGGGGGGCAGCTCGGCGAGGCGGAGGAAGAGGGCGCGGGAGAGGGTACGGGTGTCGAGGCTGCCGGAGGGGCCCGCGTCGGCGCCCGCCGCGTCGGGGTCGGCGGCATCGGCCGCGTCGTGGCCGGGCACGTGGGGCTCGGCCGCGTCGGGGTCCGGGACGTCGTCGTCGCCGGCCCCGGCGGGGGCGGGCAGCAGCGCGCCGCCGAGGGCCGGCGACGGCAGGGTCGGCAGTGCCGGCGGCGGCTGCGGCGTCAGCGGCGTCGGGGGCGCGTCGTACTCGCCGGCGGCCGGGTCGGGGGACGGGTCCAGGGTGCGGTCCAGGCCGTCCCGGGCCGTGGCCGGGGCGTCGGGGAAAGCCGCTTGTGCGCCGAGCGGCGCGACTTCGGTGAGCATCTGCGAGCTGCCCAGTTCTGCGGACATGCCACCCCCTTGAGGTCGCGGACGGTTCCTGGCCGCCCCTCCCATTGAACCGGACGGAGCCGCGGCTCCCGCCGGCCGCCGAGAGAAGCAGCCTCCGACTGAATACCGGGTGCCGAGGCACGCCAAACACGGTTCCAGCAGAATGTCACAAGTCGGCAACGCGCTGTAGCGCCAAGTCGACATATACGCGCAGATACGGAGCCTGCCTGTCAGCGACGACCTCGAAGAGTCCTACCCGATCCGGTTAGGAGTCGATCCGGTTTGCGGATCGCAGTCGCGCGAAGCTGCGGGACAGCAGCCGCGAAACGTGCATCTGGGACAGGCCCAGCTCCGCGCTGATCTGCGACTGCGTCATGTTGCGGTAGTAGCGCAGCATGAGGATGCGCTGCTCGCGCTCCGGCAGCTGGACGAGGAGGTGGCGTACGAGGTCGCGGTGCTCGACGCCGGCCAGCTCCGGGTCCTCGTACCCCAGCCGGTCCAGCAGGCCCGGCATGCCGTCGCCCTCCTGGGCGGCTTCGAGGGAGGAGGCGTAGTACGAGCGGCCCGCCTCGCGGCAGGCCCGCACCTCGTCCTCGCCGATCTTGAGGTGCGCGGCGATCTCGGCGGTGGTGGGCGCGCGGCCGTGCCGTACGGTCAGGTCCTCGGTGGCGCCGCTGACCTGCGCCCACAGCTCGTGCAGCCGGCGGGGGACGTGGACGGTGCGCACGTTGTCCCTGAAGTAACGTTTGATCTCGCCGACCACGGTGGGCATGGCGAAGGTCGGGAACTGCACGCCGCGGCCCGGGTCGAAGCGGTCGATGGCGTGGATGAGGCCGATCGTGCCGACCTGGAGGACGTCCTCCATGGGCTCGTTGCGGCTGCGGAAGCGGGCGGCGGCGTAGCGGACGAGGGGCAGGTTCGCCTCGATGAGCGCGGTCCGGACGCGGCTGTGCTCGGGGGTGCCGCGTTCGAGGGCGGTGAGCTGCTCGAAGAGGGCGCGGGTCAGGGCGCGCGAGTCGGGTTTGCGCGCCTCGTCGGACTCGTCGGGCTCCGGGGTGGGGAGCCCGGGAGCGGGCCTGCCGGGGGCGGGCGGGGCGGCACGCGCGGACGACGGATGCACCACACCACCACCCCTTCACGACCGCGTGACGTACGGCGCCCGGCGCCGCGGCGTGCACCGCCGGCGGGCCCGGCAAATCTGTCAAAGCGGTCATAGCATCACAAGAGATGTGCACCCTGTGCAAGCACCGTAATCTGCCGTGTTGGCGGCCAGTTGGCCGCCGCCGGAAGCCGCTGGCGGAGGCCGTTCGGCCAGGCGGGAGCGCTGATCGCGTACGGGCGTACGGGGCCGATCGCGTGGCCGGCCGTCACCCGGCCGGTGAACCGCCGCGGCACGGCCCGCGCGGCCGCGCGGCCGCCCGCGTCACCCCGACGGCGCTCGCGGTGACGGCGCCGTGACCGTGCCGTCTACGCGCCCGTCGCTGCCCGTCGCTGCGCCCCGTCACTCCGACGACGAGGCGTCGTCGAGCAGGTCCGACATGACGTCGCCGATGGCCCTCGCCAGCTCCGATATCCACTCGAAGACGATCTGCACGACATCGGCTGCCTGCGCGGGGGAGCTGATGATGGAGTAGATCGCGAAGAGTCCGAGGAGCGCCAGCGCTATCTTCTTGTAGTCCACGTGCGTCCATGCCTCCCCTGTGCGGCACACGCCCGTTTACCGCTCTCTCCCCAGGCGTACTCGACACGAGTCTATCCGTGCTGGGACTCGTACCCATGTTTTATGGACTAAAGGCCCGGTCACCGAGGGCTTTTGCAGACCGGGCAGCCCGCCGCGGCGGCGCACGATGGAGGTGAGCCCGCCGGGCCTGGCAGGACCCCGGCGGGCTCGGGGCGGGCTCACTGCGCGTCCGCCGCGGCTACTCCCCCCTCGCCGCGGTGTGTCGTACGGCCCGCTCTCCGCGGGGGGAGGCGGCCGGTTCCCCCCGGGGCCGCCTCCCCCTCCGCCGCAACTGCCTCCGCCGCCCCCTCCCGGCGGGCCGGGCGGGTGTCGTACGTGCAGGGCATCATGGATCACGCAGGACACCGGAGCGCGGGGGAGAGGCGGGCGTGGAGACGCAGCAGCGGCTGGCGGAGCAGTTCGAAGAGGAACGTCCACAACTGAGTGCGGTGGCCTACCGCATGCTCGGCTCCCTGAGCGAAGCCGAGGACGCGGTGCAGGAGAGCTGGTTCCGCCTCAGCCGCGCCGACGTCTCTGAGGTGCGCAACCTCGCCGCCTGGCTCACCACCGTCGTCTCCCGCGTCTGCCTCGACATGCTCCGCACCCGCCAGTCCCGCCGCGAGGAGCCGCTCGACGTCCACCTCCCGGACCCGGTCGTCACCGCCGGGGACGGCATGGACCCGGAGGCGGCGGCGCTCGCCGGGGACTCCGTCGGCTGGGCGCTCCTCGTCGTGCTCGACACCCTGGCGCCCGCGGAGCGGCTCGCCTTCGTGCTCCACGACATGTTCGCCGTGCCGTTCGACGACATCGCCCCCATCGTCGAACGCACCCCGGCCGCCACCCGGAAGCTCGCCAGCCGCGCCCGCGGCCGCGTCGCGGGCCGCTCGACGACCGTGGCCCCCGACCTGGGCCGCCAGCGCGACGCGGTCGAGGCGTTCTACGCCGCCGCCGGCAACGGCGACTTCGACGCCCTGCTCGCCGTCCTCGACCCGGACGTCGTCCTCCGGGCCGACACGGGCGCGGCGCTCGCGGGCGCGGCGAAGCTGCGCCGCGGCGCGAAGGAGGTCGCGGCCGGCGCGATGCTGTACCGCCGCCCGGGCGCGGTCAACCGCCCGGCGGTGGTGGCCGGCGCAGCAGGAGCGGTGACGTACGTCGACGGGAAGCCCGTCTCGGTGACGGCGTTCACCGTCACGGAGGGGCGGATCACGCACATCGACATCCTGTCGGACCCGGTACGGCTGGCCGCGCTGCCGCTGCCGCCGCTGCCGTGACCCCGCGGCCCGAGCGGCCACGGCGCCCGACTCCCCGCCGCGGGCCGGACCTTGCCCCGCCCGCCGACGCGGCCCGCCGGTGCCGTCAACCGGCCGAGGTAGACGACCGGATCGCGCACGTCGCGGTTGCGCTCGCGGACGCGCACTTCGATGTGCTTGCGGCGGACAGATAGAGCTGGCCTGATAGAAGGTTCAAGGACGTTGTCCGTGACACCCGGACCGGGACAGCCCCACGGCCGTCGGCGCCTTCAGAGGGGACTGTCAGCCGCGCGTGGCTGTTGCGTCGTCCCAAGGATTCACGAGCATGACGCCGGTGCCCTCGAAGTCCTTGACGTTTCTGGTCGCCAGCGTCGCCGTGCGTTTGGCGCAGATCGCCGCGATCTGTGCGTCAGCGGCGGCGATCTGCCGGCCGAGCCTCTCTCGGGCCAGCACGATGTCCGCGTACCGGGTGGCCGCAGCTGCGTCAAACACCTCGATGCGTCCGCCGAGATCCTCGAACAACATCGCATCGATGCCTTCGGCAAGCTCCGACTTGCGCTTGCCGTCCGGCAGTCGGCGTACGCCGTACCACAGCTCGGCAGCGGTCACCGCAGTCGTCACGACCTCGTCGGGTACAAGGCTGTCGAGCCAGTCGATGACACGCTGCTCAGGTACCGGCTTTACCAGTTCCGACAGGACATTGGTGTCAAGGATGATCATTCGAAGACCGCCGAGCGCGGCGCATCCTGCCGAGCGGGCGGCTCCAGCTCCGCTCCGCCGAGCCCGGTGAATCGCTCGCGGATGCGGGATCCCAGCGGGCGGGGGGGACTGTCGGACGCGAGCTGCTCGCTGAGAATCGCGCGCACCTCAGCTTCCATCGACCGGCCGTGCCGCGCGGCCTGCACGCGCAGTCGCGCATGGACCGTGTCGTCCAGTCCCCGGATTGTCAGAGTCGCCACAGTGCCTCCCGCATCGTGCTTTCAATGCTAGCACTGCTGTCGTAGTACTCGCCCCCGAAGTCCGCCGGAGGCTTCGGCTCACCGGCGAACTGAGACCCCGGCAGCGCGAAGGGCGGACCCGGTCGGGTCCGCCCTTTCGTCTCTCTGCGGTAGCGGTGGGATTTGAACCCACGGTGGAGTTGCCCCCACACTCGCTTTCGAGGCGAGCTCCTTCGGCCGCTCGGACACGCTACCGCCACGCAGCTTAGCCCACCTCCCGCCGTGATCAGAAATCGTTACGGCCGCGGCCGCGTACCCCCGCGGAAGAAGTCGGTGAGGAGCGCGGTGGACTCCGGGGCGAGGACGTTCGGGATGACCTCGGGGCGGTGGTTCAGCCGGCGGTCGCGCAGGACGTCCCAGAGGGAGCCCGCCGCGCCGGTCTTCGGGTCGCGGGCGGCGTAGACGACGCGGTCGACGCGGGCGAGGACCGCCGCGCCCGCGCACATCGTGCACGGCTCCAGCGTCACGACCAGGGTGCAGCCCGTCAGCCGCCAGCCGCCGAGCGCCGCCGCCGCGGCGCGGAGTGCCAGGATCTCGGCGTGGGCCGTGGGGTCGCCCGCCGCCTCGCGCTCGTTCCCGGCGCGGGCCAGGACGGGCCCCCGCGGCGGCGCCTCGATCAGGGCCTCGTACGACGTGCCGGCGCCCGCGGACGCGTCCGCGTTCGGCGGGCCCACCACCACGGCGCCCACGGGCACGTCACCCGCCGCCAGCGCGCGCTCCGCCTCCGCCAGGGCCAGCCGCATCGGCGGCGCCCACAGCTCCTCGTACGGGCCGGGCTCCCCTCCTCCGTCGTACTCCGTCAGCGGACCGTCTCCAGGACGTCGGCCGCGCCGAGCATCTCGGCGATCTCGTTGACCGCGTCGCTGTGCAGCGCCAGCAGCTGCTTCTCCGAGACCCCGAGGTCCTCCAGCAACTCCGTGTCGCCCACCGGTCCCGCGGGGGTGCCGGGCGCGGCGTCGTCCGCGGCGTCGTCGGCGGCGTCGGGGTCCGGGCCGGCGCCGGCGGCCGGCTCGCCGTCCTCGGTGCCGTCCAGATCCGTCAGGCTGTCCAGCGCGCTGTCGTCCTCCGGCTCCCGGCCGAGCAGCTCGGGGGTGAGCAGGATCTCTCCGTACGCGCTGCGTCCGGCCGCGGCGGCGTTCGAGACGAAGACGCGCGGGTCGTCCTCACCGTCTATGCGGACGACGCCGTACCAGAGGTCCTCCTGTTCGAGCAGCACCAGTACGGTGTCGTCGGCTTCGGCCGTCGCCTCACGGGCGAATTCGGCCAGGTCGTCCAGCGTCTCCACGTCGTCGAGCTCTGTATCGCTCGCTTCCCACCCGTCTTCGGTGCGCGCGAGCAGTGCGGCGAAGTACACCGTGACTCTCCCACTGGTCCTAGGCGTGCCGGGCCGGGCGGTCGAGCCGTGCCTGCGCTCTCCCCCCGACCTGGGGCGGGGACCCGCCCTCACCGGAATCGTGACAGAAACCCGCGCGGTCTGCGGCGTCTTCCGCAGTGCGTCGTCAATTGGGCCGCCGCGGGGCCCGCGTTCCACCGGCCGCCGGCCCCCTACCAGCGGAAGGTCCGCATCCGGTGGACACGCCGCCGCCGCGCCGCCCGGGCGCGCCGCGGCTGGACGCGTGCCAGCAACTCTTCGGCTTCGTGCAGGTCGCGAAGGAAGGCGGCGCGGCGCCGGCGGCGGTCGTCCGGGGTCTCCGGCAGGGGCTCGCCACTGCGCAGGTCACGATCCGGCATCACACACCTCCGGCGGCGTCGCGGGCCGGGCGGACATATCCACCTTGCACCCGGTTGGCGGTTGTCTGCGAACTGCGGCCCGCCTCTCCACCCGTACCCCCCGGTCCCCTCGCGTATCCGCGCCCGGCCGGGACTCGGATAGATTCGGGAGCATGCGGATTCACGTGGTCGACCACCCCCTCGTGGCACACAAGCTCACCACGCTGCGCGACGAGCGCACGGACTCCCCCACCTTCCGTCGGCTGGCCGACGAGCTGGTGACGCTCCTCGCCTACGAGGCGACCCGCGACGTCCGCACCGAACAGGTCGACGTCCGCACCCCGGTCGCCCAGACCACCGGGGTCCGCCTGGCCCGCCCCAAGCCGCTGATCGTGCCGATCCTCCGCGCGGGGCTCGGCATGCTCGACGGGATGATGCGGGTGCTGCCGACCGCGGAGGCCGGCTTCCTCGGCCTCATCCGCGACGAGGAGACGCTGCAGCCCAGCACGTACGCGAACCGGCTGCCGGAGGACCTGTCCGGGCGGCAGGTGTACGTCCTGGACCCGATGCTGGCCACCGGCGGCACGCTGGTCGCGGCGATCCGCGAGCTGATCCGGCGGGGCGCGGACGACGTCACGGCGATCTGCCTGCTGGCGGCGCCGGAGGGCACGGAGGCCGTGGAGCACGACCTGGCGGGCGCGCCGGTGACGGTGGTCACGGCGGCGATGGACGAGCGGCTGAACGACGCGGGGTACATCGTGCCGGGCCTGGGCGACGCCGGGGACCGGATGTACGGGACCGCCTAGCGCTTAGCGCCGGGCGGCGGGCGCCGGGTGCCCGGCGGCGCTGGTGCCCGGCGGCGCTGGTGCCGGGCCGGGCGAGGCCGGGGCAGGTGTGCGCCCGGCCGGGATGAGCAGCGGATCGGGCAGGTCGGCTCCGGCCGGTCGCGCACGGCTACCGGGGCGGTTCGTGGGTACGGGCCGGGCGCCGCCCCTCGCCGTTCCCACGCCGCTCCGCCGCGGGCGCCCCGCTCAGCGGCAGGTGCTCGGCTTCGGCGACGGCTCCGCCAGCGCCTTCAGCGCCGCCTTCGCCTCCGCCGGTTTCGCCAGCCCGCGGAAGCCGTCCCCGATGATCAGGTCGACCACCGCGCCCTTGCGCTCCACCGCCTTCGCCTCCGCCTCCGCCAGCTGCGTGCCCAGCACCTTCAGCTCGCCGTCCACCGTCCCGGGGGCGCCGAGCAGCACGCCGGGGCCGCTCACCTTCTTGTCGTACTCCGCGGGGGCGTTGGCCACCTTGCCGATCGTGAAGCCGCGCTTCTCCAGCTCGTCGGCGGTCTTCTGTGCGAGGCCGGTCCTGGTGGTGGCGTTCAGCACGTTGACCTCGACGCGCGCGGGCGCGGGCAGCTCGGCCGGCCTGCCGGCCTTCCCCCGCTTCCCCGCCTCACCCGCCTTCCCCGCCTTGCCCGCCTTGCCCGTCTTCTCCGGGGCCTCCGGCGTTCTGCCCTCGCCGGACTTCGCGCCCGCGTTCCCGGCGCGGCAGTCCTCCGACTTGCCGGCCTGCACCGACTTCTCCTCGTCGCCGCCCGCGAAGACGTCGACGAGCTGCAGCGTGCCCACGCCGACGACCGCGACCGCGAGCACGGCACCGATCACAGCCAGTACCTTCCGGCGTCGGCGGTTCCGCCGCATACGCGGGTACTTGGTGCCCTTGATACGGTACGGCCCGCCCATCTCGGGGGGCGTGAGCATGCTCATGGCGGCAGCGTAGTCGCCGGAGGGGGCCGTGCCTACTAAATGATCTACGGGACGGACGCGGGTCCCCTCGAAAGGGGCAACGGACTGGTCAGTCCAGCTCAAGGACGCGCGCGTGCAGCACCTGGCGCTGCTGCAGCGCCGCCCGCACCGCGCGGTGCAGTCCGTCCTCCAGATACAGGTCGCCCCGCCACTTCACGACGTGGGCGAAGAGGTCTCCGTAGAAGGTCGAGTCCTCGGCGAGCAGGGTCTCCAGGTCCAGTTGCTGCTTCGTCGTCACCAACTGGTCGAGGCGTACCGGGCGTGGCGCGACGTCAGCCCACTGGCGGGTGGACTCCCGGCCGTGGTGGGGGTACGGCCTCCCGTTTCCGATGCGCTTGAAGATCACACGGAAAGCCTACCGGGGATGCGCCTCCGGGCGCAGCAGTGGTGCACAGGAGCGGCAAGTCAGCGGCAAGCGCGGAGCAAGGCCGGGGCAAGGCGGGGGGTGAGGGAGGACGGCCCCCGCGGGGGGGCGGGAAGCGAAACGGAGCCCGGGCCGCCGCCCGGCCCGGGCCCCTCGTGCACGCGGTACGTACCACCGCGTACGTGCTACGCCTTCACGCGCTCACCGCTCCGCGTGGTGGTCGTGCGCACCGCCGCCGCTGCCCTCGTCGCCCTCGGTCGGCACGAACGACACCGGCTCGCGCAGCGAGCTGACGTCGTGCGCGTACGTCCCGACCGCGTTCGCGATGACGTCGATGTTCGCGTCGAACGCCGGCATGCTGATGTTGTCCAGGTCGTCGCACGCCGCGTGGTAGCACGGGTCGTACGCCACGCCCGCCGTGCCGCCGAACTTCACGGCCTGCGCCTCCGTCTTCGTCCCCTCCGCGCCCGTGAAGGTGCCGCCGGACGGGATGCCGACCTCGATGAACGGGCCGTAGTCGGAGCGGCCGGTGAAGTCCGTGCCCTCGTGCGGCAGGCCCCTGCGGTCCATGAAGTCGGTGATCTGCCGCTCCAGCTGCGCCGAGCCCTCCGGGCCCGGGCCCTCGCCGACGCCGTCGGAGTCGTCGCCGTCGTAGACGAAGAGCCCGTAGTTCGGCGAGGCGACCATGTCGAAGTTCAGGTACAGCTCGATGTCCCGCAGCTGGCGCGGGGTCAGCCGGCTCACGTAGTCGCTGGAGCCGACGAGGCTCAGCTCCTCCGCCGACCAGAACGCGAACCGCACCCGGTTGCGCGGCTTCTTCTCCGCCTTCGCCAGCTCCTTCGCGACCTCCAGCAGCGCCGCCGAGCCGGAGGCGTTGTCGTTGATGCCGGGGCCCTCGGGGACCGAGTCGAGGTGTGCGCCGAGCATGACGGTACGGTCCTCGGCGCCGCGCCGGGTCTCGGCGATGACGTTCCGCGTCGTCCGCGGCTCGACGAGCATCTGGACGTCGACGTGGACGGTGACCTCGCCCTGCGCCAGCAGCGTCAGCAGGGCCTCGCCCTCGGCCCGGGAGATGCCGCCGGTGGGCACCCTGACGGCCTCGGGGTCGCCGAGGGTGCCGGCGAGCGCGCCCTCGGCGTTGTTGAAGATCACGGTGGCGACGGCGCCCGCGTCGGCGGCGTTGGCCTGCTTGACGACGAAGTTGCAGCCGCCGCGCTGCACGAGCGCGACCTTGCCGGTGTAGTCGCCGTCCGCGAAGTCGCCGGGCTCGCAGCCGGAGGTGCCGTCGGCGTCGACGGGCGCGGCGGCCAGCGGTGCGTCGAGGCCGCCCTCGGGGGTCGACTTCGAGAAGGTCATCGCGTGGATCTCGATGTCCCGCGCCTCCGGCGAGACCACCGAGAACTCGTCCTTCAGCGTCTCGGAGTAGGTGAAGTCGAAGTAGTCGTACGAGACGTCGTAGCCGGCCCGCTTCAGCTGGCGGTGGACGTACGCGGCGGACGCCTCGTAGCCCGGCGAGCCGGCGGCGCGGTGGCCGCCGTTGCGGTCCGCGAGCCGCTGGAACGCCTTGAGGTGCTTGTACGCGTCCCCGGCGCTGGACTTGCGTACCAGCTCACGGGCGAGCTTCGCGCCGTCCTTCGCCGGCGACGCGGCGCCCGCGGGCGCGGCGCCGGCGAGGAGCAGCGGGGCGGAGAGGGCGGCCGCGCCCAGCGCAGCGGTGAGTCTTCGAGAGAACACAGGAGTCCTTCCGACGTCATAGGTGGGCGAACCTGTCCGGCGTGTGGGGTCTCCTGTCCGCAAGGCGGACGGGGGTGCGAGCAACCTAGCGACTCGAACGGCGTTGCGGAATGGGCCGGAGGGCAACCGGTCCCGGTTCAGGCCGACTTCTTCGCCTGCCCCGCGTTCCCCGTCTTCCCCGTCTTCGCGGCCTTCGCGGCCTGCTTCGCCTCCTGCTTGTACGCCCGCACCTCGGCCAGTGAGTCCGGCCCGGTGATGTCCGCGACCGACCGCCGGCTGCCCTCCTCGCCGTACGCGCCCGCCGCCTCGCGCCAGCCGTCGGGCGCGACGCCGTACTGCTTGCCCAGCAGCGCGACGAAGATCTGCGCCTTCTGCTTCCCGTACCCGGGCAGCGCCTGCAGCCGGCGCAGCAACTCCGCGCCGCTGTCCACGCCGCGCCAGAGGGCGGCGGCGTCGCCGTCGTACTCGTGCACGAGGTACGCGCACAGCTGCTGGATCCGCTTGGCCATCGAGCCGGGGTAGCGGTGCACGGCCGGCTTCTCCGAGAGCAGCGCGGCGAACGCCTCGGGGTCCTGGGCGGCGATGGCGTGGGCGTCGAGGTCGTCTCCGCCCATGCGGCGGGCGATCGTGTACGGGCCGGAGAACGCCCACTCCATGGGTACCTGCTGGTCGAGGAGCATGCCGACGAGGGCGGCCAGCGGGCTGCGGCCCAGCAGCGCGTCGGCCTCCGGCTGCTGCGCGAGACGGACGGTGACGTTCATAGGAGCATCATGACAGCCGGCTGCTCCGCGCCGGCCCGGCAACACGCGGGCCGGGGTGGGTGCCGCGGCGTACCGGGTAGGGCGGGAGGGAAGGTCGGCGGGGAGGCCGGGACGGCCGCGGGGGCCGGGGGAGGGCCGGTCAGGCGCCGGCGGGGAGGTGCTTCGCGCGGTGGCGGATGCGGATCGCGGTGCCGATCTCGATGACGCCGATCGCCAGCAGCCAGGCGCCGCCGAGGTAGGTGAGGAGCGCGATCGACTCCAGCGGCGAGACGATCAGCACGATGCCGGCCAGCGCCGAGATCACGCCGAGGCCGATCTGCCAGCCGCGGGCCGGCATGTTCTCGTCGGAGCCGGCGGCCACCGCCTGGGTGATGCCGCGGAAGAGCCAGCCGATGCCGATCGCGGGGAAGGGGTGAGGGCTGCTGCGGGCTCGTGCGGGTGGGTTCGGCTGGCGCGGATGGGTTCGGCTCGCGCGGGTGGCTAGGCTCCCGGCTCCGTTCCAACGGCCTCGGTCCGTTCCAACGGCCTCGGACCGCTCGGACGCTCTCTGTCCCGCTTGGCTGCGCTGTGCCGCCGCCCTCAGTCCTTCCCCAGTTCCTCCGCGATCACCGGTACGTGGCTGTGCTCCACGTCCTTCGCGCTGGTCACCAGCGTCAGCGGTCCCTCGTCCCGCAGCTCGCGCAGGTGCGCCAGCGCCTCCGTACGCTCGCCGTCGGACAGCTCCGCGCGGTAGCGCTCGACGAAGTCGGGGAAGCGGGAGCGGTCCTCGTGCAGCCAGCGGCGCAGCTCGTCCGAGGGGGCGACGGCCTTCAGCCACTCGTCGACGTGGGCCCGGTCCTTGGCGACGCCCCGTGGCCAGAGCCGGTCGACGAGGACGCGCGTACCGTCGTCGGGGGCGGGGGTGTCGTAGACACGCCGTATCCGGGGGGGTGCGTGCTTCGTAGCCATACGTCCACGGTAGCCGTGCGGCGGGCCCCCCGCGCCCGCCGCACGGCACCGCTCACTCCTCGTCGGCCCCGTGTCCTTCCGCCGCCACCGCCCGGAGCAGCCCGCCCGCCGACGGCGCGTTCCCGCCCGCCGGTGAGCCGGCCGTCAGCCGGGGGAGCAGCTGCGCCGTGAGGAGGGTCGAGAGCGCGGAGACGTCGCCGCCCCCGCCGCCGTCCGTGCGGATGACCGTCGGCTGCGGCGCGCTGCCCGCGAGGACCGCGCCCACCTCCAGTCGCCGCCGGGCCAGCTCGTACTGCAGCACCGCGCGGTTGTCGCGGTACGCCTGCGCCAGCCGGCGCTGCGCCTTCGCCTCGTTCTCGGCGGCGATCAGGCCGCTGCGGCCGCGGGTCTCGATCTCGAAGCGGACCTTCTGCGCCTCGGTCTCCTGCTGCTCCAACAGCCGGGCGACCTCTTCGCGGGCCCGGTTCAGCGCGGCCTTGACCTCGACGAACCGCGCGTCGCGCGCCTTCTTCGCCCGCTCGATGTCCATCTGCAGGTTGTCGATGCGGCGCTTGCGGGTCAGGCCCCACTCCTGCTCGTACGCGGTGCGCTCCTTCGCCACCCGCTCGCGGGTGGCGAGGTGCTGCTGGTACTGCGCGGGCAGCTGGACGTCGGGGATGTTGGAGCCGGTGACGCGCACGCCGTAGCGGGCGAGCTGGTGGTTGAGCAGCTCCTGCATGTCGGCGACGTCCGAGCCGCGCAGGTCGTACGCCCGCTCCGTGCGCACCCGGCGGGCGCGCTGGCGGATCGCGTCCTGGACGGCGCTGGAGAGCACCAGGTCGAAGTTGCCGGCGCCGATGGTGCGCACGAAGAGCACCGCGTCGGTGATGCGGAACTTCAGGAAGAACTCGATCGAGCGCAGCGGCACGTTCTCCTGCGTCGGGCAGGCCATCACCGGTGCCGAGTACGGGATCTCGGTGGCGGTGTCGACCACGAAGTCCACCCGCGACCAGGGGTGCCAGACGAAGTGCCGGCCCGGGCCGAGCGTGCGGGCGATGGCGCCGTAGCGGGTGAGGACGCCGTTCGTCCCCTGCTCGATCTTCACGATCGAGGACCGCCACCACCACAGCACCCCGGCGACGAGGAGGAGGACGCCGACGACGTACGAGGCGGCCGCCAGCGCGTCGTACGCGCTGTCGCTCCAGCCGTCGTCGCCGCCGCTCTGCACTCCGGCCATCACGCCCGTGGTCAGCGCCAGCAGCGACAGCCACAGCGGCACCATCCACCACAGCCGGCGGCGGTGGCGCGGGATGATGACGGGGATCAGGGTGCCGGCCTCGCCGCCGCGCAGCAGCTGGGGGATGTCGCCCCAGGCCGCGACGGCTTCGGAGATGACCGACCTGCGCTTCATGGCCGCCGTGCTCATGCGCCCGCCTCCTCGTGCCCGTAGTTCGTGGGCCCGTAGCTCTGCGGCCCGTGGTGCTCGGGCCCGTAGCCCTCGGCCGGGCCGTAGCCCTCCGCCGGCCCGAAGCCTTCGGCCGGCCCGTAGCCCTGGGGCGCGTGGCCCTGGGCCTCATGGCCGCCGTGGGCCTCGTACCCCTGGGCCTCGTACCCCTGGCCTTCGTGCCCCTGGGGCTCGTAGCCCGCGGGCTCGAAACCCTCGTGTCCGAATCCCTCGTTCGCGACCCCGCCGGCGACGGGCTGCGACGCCCGCTGCTCCGGCGCCGGCTGTTCCGGCGCCGCCGCCTCCCGCGGCTCCTCCGCCGCGCCGCCCGCCGGGGCCGGCACCGGCTCCGGCCGCTCGGCCTCGCGCAGCGCCCGGATCTCCGGCTCGCGCTCCGCGATCCGCGCCGCGACCTCGGTCAGCCGCTCCCGTACGGCCGCCATCTCGGCCTCCGAGAACAGGTCCGCGCCGTGCTCGCCGATCAGCTCGCGGGCGAGCGCCAGGAAGTCGACGCCGGCGCCGCCGCCCGCGCCGCCCTCTGCGGGGCCGCCGATGCGCAGCAGCTGCGGCAGGTGGTCGGCGACCTCCTCCAGGGTGTCGAGGACCTGCTGCTGGTAGCGGTACTCCAGGATCTCCGGCGCCTCGGCCGTCGTCACCGCGCGGATGTCGAGCGCCTGCGCCTCCAGCAGCGCGGCGTTCGCCCGCGCCTCCGACTCGGCCTGGACGTACCGCTGGCGCGCCAGCGCCTCGGCCCGGTTCGTCTCGCGCTCGACGGCGGTGTCCATCTGGGCCTGGTACTGGGCGATGTCCGCCTGGATCGCGGACAGCTCCTCCTCGCGGGTCGCCAGCTCCTTGCTCAGGTCGCCCTCGTCCTGCTCCTTGCGGAGCTGGAGCGAGTACTCGTGGGTGTACGCCTCCTTGGCCATCCGCACCATCTCCGGCGCCGCGAGGTCCATGCGGTATGCCTGGTCGGAGGGCTCGGCGCTGGTGATGTTGGCGTTGGTCAGCTCGACCGCGGGCCGGAACTGGTGGTTCAGCGCGTCGAGCAGCCGGGTGGTGTCCTCGCCGACCATGTCGTAGATGCCGGCGGCCTCCTGCTCGTAGATGAGGCTGCGGATCGTCTCGCTGACGGCGTTGTTCAGCTTCTCCTCGAAGCCGCGCACCGCGCCGAGGGTGTAGACGAACTCCACCGGGTCGCTGATCCGGAACTGGATGAACAGGTCGATGGACGCCTTCACCCCGCCCTTCGTCGGGGCCTCGCGCACGGGCGCGTTGAAGGGGTACTCGCGGGTGGTGTTGAGGATGTACGAGACCCGCTTCCACGGGTTCAGCAGGATCACCCGGCCGGGGCCGACGACCTGCTCCAGCTTGCCGAACTTGGTGATCAGGGCATGACAGCCGTCGGGCACCATCACCATGCCCTGCCGCCACCACACGAAGCAGACCGCGAAGACCGCCAGCACCCAGTAGTGGGCGCCGAACATCGGGTTCGTCACCACGTCGTCGCCGGCGGCGGCCACCGCGATCGTGCCGACCGCGCCGATGACGAGCAGCAGCGACACCGGCAGCATGCTGAGGAACGAGCGGCCGCGCGGCAGCACCATCGGGCTGATGGCGTGCACCTGCTCCAGCCCCTCGCGCTTCAGCTCGCTGCGGTTCAGCGCCTCCCCGGCCTCGTCCAGCGGCACGGACTGCTGCGTCATGACGGTGTCGAGGCTGCCGCCCTGGTCGCGGGCGGCGGGGAAGTCGGCCGGGTCCATGCCGTCCTCACGCGGCGCCTGCCACCCCCGGCCCGCTTCCCCGCCCCCGCGGCCCTGCTCACCTTCGGTGAGCACCCCCCGGCGCTGCATCTCGTCCTCTGCCAGCCGCCGCGGGTCGGTACCCTGCATGACGGCCTGCGCAGCGCCCCTGATGGTCTGCGCGCGCGAACGTGCCATGTCCCCCTCCTTCGGTCGTGCGATCACTCTGCGCTAGGAAAACTCTTTCGCACGGCCGTGCACAGGCACAGAGGCGGATCGTGACAACACGGGTACAGGGTCATTGCACGATCCCGGCAGCGAGGCCGGTCCCCGGAGGACGTTTCGCACGCCGAAATGCGGTGGGGACCGGGGGTGTGATCGGCGTAGGGTCGCGCCTGTGTCTGCTACCAGGATGCACGCCGACGAGGCGGAGATAGACGACGGTCTCGTACGGCGGCTGATCGCCGCCCAGTTCCCGCGGTGGGCCGGGCTGCCCGTCCGGCGGGTCGCCTCCGGCGGCACCGTCCACGCCGTCTTCCGGCTGGGGGACGAGCTGGCCGTGCGGATGCCGCTGACCGCCGGCGGCGCCGGCGACATCGCGCTGGAGTACGGGCACCTTCCCCGGCTCGCCGCCGGGCTCCCCGTGCCCGTACCGGAGCCCCTCGCCAAGGGCGCGCCCGGCGACGGCTATCCGTACCCCTGGACGGTGTGCCGCTGGGTGCCCGGTACGGTCCCGCCGCCCGACGCCGGCATCGCCGCCCCCGGGCCGCTCGCCGGCGAACTCGCCGCCTTCGTCGACGCCATGCGCGCCGTCGACGCGGCCGGCGCCCCGCCCTCGTACCGCAGCGAGACCCTGGCCGACCGCGACGCCGGCACCCGCGCCGCCCTCGCCCGGCTCCTGCCCGAGGACGGCGTGGACGTACCCGCCGTGACCGCCGCCTGGGAGGCCGCCCTCCGCGCGCCCGCGCACACCGGGCCGCCGGTGTGGCTCCACGGCGACCTCTCCCCCGGGAACGTCGTGCTCACCGACGCCGGGCACCTCGGCGGCGTCCTCGACTTCGGCTGCATGGGCGGCGGCGAACCCGCCGTCGACCTCATCGCCGCCTGGAACCTCTTCACCGGACCGGCCCGCGACGCCTTCCGCGCCGCGCTGGCGGACGGCGGCGGTACCGACGACGAGGAGGCCGCGTGGGCGCGCGGGCGCGGCTGGGCGCTGTCGATCTCGCTGATCCAGCTCCCGTACTACCGGCACACCAACCCGGTCATGGTCGCCAGCTCGAAATTCGTCATCGACCAGGTGCTGGCAGACGGGTAGGGTGGCGCCCATGACCTGGCGACATTGACCCCGCGCGGAACGGCGGCTGACCGCCTGCCTGTACGCGTACGCGTTCCTGGACGACTTCGTCCTGCTCTACCCGGTGTACGCGCTGCTCTTCGCCGACCACGGGCTGTCGCTGTGGCAGGTCTCGTCGCTGTTCGTCATCTGGTCGCTCTCCTCCGTCCTGCTCGAAGTCCCCTCCGGCGCCTGGGCCGACGCCTTCTCCCGCCGGCTGCTGCTGTGCGCGGGGCCGCTGCTGGCCGGCGCCGGGTTCGCGCTGTGGGTGCTGGCCCCGTCGTACTGGGCGTTCGCGGCGGGGTTCGTGCTGTGGGGCGCGAAGGGCGCGTTCACGTCGGGGGCGCTGGAGGCGCTGGTCTACGAGGAGTTGGGCCGGGCAGGTGCGGCGGACCGGTACGCGCGCACGCTGGGGCGGGCCCGGGCGGCGGGCACGGTGGGCGTGATGGCGTCGATGGCGGCGGCGGCGCCGGTGTTCGCGGCGGGCGGGTACGCGGCGGTGGGGGCGGCGAGCGTGGCGGCGTGCCTGCTGGGCGCGGCGGTGGCGACGCGGTTTCCCGAGCACGGGGCGGCTGCCGCCGATCCCGGCTCCGACCCCGGCCCCGACTCCCTCGGCTGGGCCGGCACCCTCCGCGCCGGCCTCGCCGAACTGCGCGCCGACCCCACCGTCCGCGGCGCCGTACTCCTCGTCCCCGCCGTCTCCGCCGTCTGGGGCTCCCTCGACGAGTACACCCCCTACCTCGTCCGCGACGCCGGCGTCGCCGACCCCGCCGTCCCGCTGTACCTGCTGCTCGTCTGGGCCGGCGCCGCCGCCGGGGGGCTGCTCGCCGGCCGGGTCGAGGAGCGGGGCCGGGCCGGCCGGACGCCGGCGGGGGTGCTCGCCGCGGTGCTCGCCGGGTTCGCGGTCGCGCTGGCCGCGGGCGGGCTGTCGGGGACGGCGGCGGGGATCGCGCTGGTGGGCGTTGCCTTCGGCGGGGTCCAGGTGGCGACCGTGCTCGCGGGGGGCCGGCTGCAGGAGGGGGTCACCGGCCCCG
>NZ_BAAAPF010000013.1:0-50859 GCF_039531005.1 Streptomyces synnematoformans | reverse complement strand
CCCGCGGCCGCCTCCTCGCCGCCCCGGCACGCTGACGGCGGCCGGCCGGCGCCCGGCCCGCGTCCGCGGCGCCGCGGGCCGCCGAAGGGGCCGTAGCCTGAGGTGGTGAATGTGACAGGCAGGCGGGTCGTCTCCCTGGTGCCGTCGCTGACCGAGGCGATCGCCGCGTCCGCGCCCGGCGTGCTGGTCGGCGCCACCGACTGGTGCAGCCACCCGGCCGGGCTCGGCGTCGCGCGGATACGGGGGACGAAGAACCCGGACGTCGGGCGGATCGCCGGGCTGGCCCCGGACCTGGTCGTCGCCAACGAGGAGGAGAACCGCGCACCCGACCTCGCCGCGCTGCGGGCGGCCGGTCTGGAGGTGCTGGTCACCGAGGTCCGCACGCTGGAGCAGGCGTTCGCGGAGCTGGCCCGGGTGCTGGCGGCGTGCGGTGCGGCGGCGCGGCCGGGGTGGCTGGCCGCCGCGGAGGCGGCGTGGCGGGACGTACGGCCGCCGGCGGCGGGGCGGGGGCGGCGCGCGGTGGTGCCGGTGTGGCGGCGGCCGTGGATGGTGCTGGGCCGGGACACGTTCGCCGGGGACCTGCTGGCGCGGCTGGGGGTGGACAACGTGTACGCGGGGCATGCGGAGCGCTATCCGCGGGTGCCCCTGCCGCGGCTGCGGGAGAGCGGGGCGGAGCTGGTGGTGCTGCCGGACGAGCCGTACGCCTTCGCGGCGGACGACGGGCCGGAGGCGTTCCCGGGGATGCCGGCGGCGCTGGTGAGCGGGCGCCATCTGACGTGGTACGGCCCGTCGCTGGCCGAGGCGCCGCGGGTGCTGGGGGCGGCGCTGCACGGGGCGTGAACAGGCGGGCGCCCCGCCGTCCCCCGGGCGGGGGACGGCGGGGCGCCCGATGTGCCGGCCGTCGGTCAGGACACCGGTGCGATCCGGTCGATGACCTCCGGGTTGTCCTCCATCCACGTGCGGGCGGACTTCTTCTCGTTGCCCTCCCCGCCGTTCTGGATCTCGACCTCCAGCGAGGACAGCTCCTCCTCGGAGAGCGTGAAGTCCTTCAGCCACTTGTGGAACTCCGGGAAGTCCTCGGCGAAGTCCTTCTTGGCCACGGTGTGGATGTCGTCGCCCTCGCCCCAGGCCCCCTTCGGGTCCTCCAGCTTGGTCAGGTCCCACTTGCCGTAGGCCCAGTGCGGCGACCACAGCGTGACGACGATGGGCTCCTTGCTCTCGTAGGCGCTCTCCAGCTCCGCGAGCATCGAGGACGTGGACGAGGAGACGACCTCCCAGTCCTCCAGGCCGTACTCCTTCACGACCTTGTCCTTCAGGATGCCCATCATCCCGGCGCTGGCCTCGATGCCGATGATCTTCCCGTCGAACTCGCCCTTGTGGTCCTTCAGATCCTCAAGGGACTTGATGTCCTTCATGTACGACGGGACGGACAGCTCCAGCGTCGTCGGCCCGTACCAGGCGCCGACGTCGGTGAGGTTGTCGCCGAATCTCTCCCAGTACTGCTCGTGGGTCGTCGGCAGCCAGCCGTCGAACTGCACGTCCATCTGGCCCTCGGCGAGCGCGGTGTAGAGCGGGCCGGGGTCGAGCTGCTTGACGTTGGTCTTGTAGCCGCGGTCCTCCAGCACGTTCTGCCACAGGTACGTGGACGCGATGGCCTCGTCCCACGGGAAGTAGCCGAGGTTCACGGTCTTGCCCGCGTCCTTGCCCTGGGTGCTGCCGCCGCTGCCGCCGCCGGGCAGCGGGGCGATCTTGTCGACGTAGCCCTCGTTCTGCTCCAGCCAGTCGCGGACGGCCTTCCGCTCGTTGCCCTCCCCGGCGTCGACGATCATCTCCTCCAGGCTGGTGAGCTCCTTCTCCTCCATGGTGAAGTTGCGCAGCCACTCGGCGACGACCGGCTCGTCCTTCGCGAAGCCCTTGCGCGCCGTGGTGTGCACGTCGTCACCGGAGCCCCAGGCCTCCTTCGGGTCCTCCAGCTTGGTCAGGTCGTACTTGCTGTACGCCCAGTGCGGCGACCACAGCGTGACGACGACCGGCTCCTCGGCCTGGTACGCGCGCTCCAGCTCCGCGAGCATCGAGGACGTGGACGAGGAGACGACCTCCCAGTCCCCCAGGCCGTACTCCTTCACGACCTTGTCCTTCAGGATCCCCATCATCCCGGCGCTGGCCTCGATGCCGATGATCTTCCCGTCGAACTCGCCCTTGTGGTCCTTCAGATCCTCAAGGGACTTGATGTCCTTCATGTACGACGGGACGGACAGCTCCAGCGACGTCGGACCGTACCAGGCGCCCATGTCCTCCATCTTGTCGCCGAACTTGTCCCAGTACTGCTCGTGCGTGACGGGCAGCCAGGCGTCGGTCTGGAAGTCGACCTGGCCCTCGGAGACGGCGGTGAAGAGCGGGCCCGGGTCGAGCTGCTTGGTCTCGGTCTCGAACCCGCGCTGCTCCAGCACCTCCTGCCACAGGTAGGTGGAGGCGATGCCCTCGTCCCACGGGATGTAGCCGATGTCGATCTTCCGCCCCTCGCCGACGTCCGTGGCGGCCGCGGCCGGCTGGGTGCCCTCGTCGTCGTCCTCGGCCAGGTTCAGCCCGCCGGCGAGCAGCGCCAGCACGACGATGCCGACGGTGGCGATCGCGGTGGTGGGCTTGTAGTGCAGGAACTTCCACCGGTCGACCGCGGCGGCGGTCTTGGCGAGCGCGCGCCGGCCGAGCGGCGAGACGCGCTGGTTGAGCGCGCTGGTCATCCGGTCCAGGTACATGGCGAGGATGACGACGGCGAGGCCGCTCTCGAACCCGGTGCCGATGGCGACCCGGGTGACGGCGTTGTAGACGACCTCGCCGAGGCCACCGCCGCCGACCATGCCGGCGATGACGACCATCGACAGCGCGAGCATGATGACCTGGTTGACGCCGGCCATGATGGTCGGCAGCGCCAGCGGCAGCTGCACGCGGCGCAGCGTGTCGGCGGGCTTGGTGCCGAACGCCTCGGCGGCCTCGACCAGCTCCGCGTCGACCTGCCGGATGCCCAGCTCGGTCATGCGCACGCCGGGCGGCATGGCGAACACGATGGTCGCGATGATGCCCGGGGTGATGCCGATGGAGAAGAAGATGACGCCCGGGATCAGGTAGACGAAGGCGGGCATCGTCTGCATGAAGTCGAGCATCGGCCGGACGGCCGTGCTGACGACCTTGTTGCGCGCCGCCCAGATGCCCAGGGGCACGGCGATCACCACGGTGATCGCGGTGGCGACCAGCACCATCGACAGGGTTTCCATGGCCTGCGGCCATAGCTGCACGGAGTCGATGACGGCGAAGCCCGCGAACGCGAGCACCGCGGGTACCGGGCCGCGCAGCCAGAAGGCGATCACGGCGAAGATGCCGGCCATGACGAGCGGATCCGGGGCGTCGAGGACGGCGTTGACGCCGTCGTACATGCCCGACAGGACCGTGTCGATGAAGTCGAAGAGCCAGCCGAGGTGGTCCTTGAGCCAGTCGACGGCCGACTCGACGCGGGACCCGAAGTCGATCTCAGGCACCGGCGATCACCTTTTCGCCCTCTTCGTCGTCGTCGGCCTGGTCGCCGAGGATGGACAGCAGCCGGCCGCGCTCCACGAGGCCCACGAGGTCGCCGTCCGCGTCGGTGACGCCGACGGCGTCGTCGCCGGTGGCGAACGGGCCGAACAGCTCGGCGACCGGGGTGTCCTCCGTGACGCTGACGGGCGCGGTCTCGCGCAGCTCCTTCGGGGAGAGGCCGTCCTCCGGCTCCTCCATGATCGAGCCGGCGGTGAGCACCCGGGTGCGGTCGACGTCCTCGACGAAGCGCCGGACGTAGTCGTCGGCGGGCCGGACGAGGATGTCCTCGGGGCTGCCTATCTGAACGATACGGCCGTCGCGCATGACGGCGATGCGGTCGCCCAGGCGCATGGCCTCGTTCAGGTCGTGGGTAATGAAGACGATGGTCTTCTTCAGCTTGGACTGCAGCTCGATGAGCTGGTCCTGCATGTCGCGCCGGATCAACGGGTCGAGGGCACTGAAGGATTCGTCCATGAGCAGCAGGTCGGCGTCGGTGGCCAGCGCGCGGGCCAGGCCGACGCGCTGCTTCATGCCGCCGGACAGCTCGTCGGGCCAGTGGTGCTCCCAGCCCTCCAGACCGGTCAGCTCCAACGCCTCGGCGGCGCGCTTCTCACGCTCCTCCCGGGGCACGCCCTGGACCTCAAGACCGTACGCGGCGTTCTCCAGAACGCTGCGGTGCGGGAAGAGCGCGAAGTGCTGGAAGACCATGCTGATCTTCGTGGAACGCACGTCGCGCAGCTCGCGGTCGGTCAACGACGTCAGGTCCTGGCCGTCGAAGAGCACCCGGCCCGAGGTCGCGTCGAGTAGCCCGTTGAGCATGCGCAGCAATGTCGATTTACCGGACCCTGACAGGCCCATGACCACGAATATCTCGCCCGACTGGACGGTGAACGACGCGTCCACCACCGCTGCGGTCGTGCCCTTCTTACGAAGTTCCTCACGGTCCTCGCCCGCATCCAGCCTGGCGACCGCGTCTACTGGCCGTTTGCCGAACACCTTGTACAGGTGCTCCGCCTGGAGCCTGCTCACATACACCTCACGCTTCGAACGGAAAAATCGACCTGCCTCCCCCGTCAGCAGGTCGCGGAGTGACGCGGGTTCTGCCCCTATGCTTCCCAATTTGTCCGTGTATAGACCATCGGTTCACTCCACTTCCGCCGCTGCCCAGGATGGCGGTGTCCAAACCACGGCGTGATCCAGTTCACATCCCGTTCGAGTTTGGTGCCGGCGCATACGGCATCATCAGGGGATGACCCGACGCCTGATGCTGCTCGACACGGCCAGTCTCTACTTCCGCGCGTACTTCGGTGTACCGGAATCGGTCACGGCCCCGGACGGCACCCCCGTGAACGCCGTGCGGGGGCTGCTCGACTTCATCTCCCGGCTCGTCGCCGACCACCGCCCGGACGACCTCGTCGCGTGCATGGACGCCGACTGGCGGCCGCAGTGGCGGGTCGACCTCATCCCCTCCTACAAGGCGCACCGGGTCGCCGAGGAGCACCCCGGGACGGCGGAGGCGGACGAGGAGGAGGTGCCGGACACGCTGTCGCCGCAGGTGCCGGTGATCGAGGAGGTGCTCGACGCCCTCGGCATCGCGCGGGTCGGGGTGGCCCCGTACGAGGCGGACGACGTGATCGGCACGCTCACGGCGCACGCGGCGGGCCCCGTGGACATCGTCACCGGCGACCGCGACCTGTTCCAGCTGATCGACGACGCCCGCGGGGTACGGGTGATCTACCCCGTCAAGGGCGTCGGCAACGCGACGGTGCTGGACGGCGCGGCGCTGCGCGAGAAGTACGGCGTCGACGGCCCCGGCTACGCCGACCTCGCCCTGCTGCGCGGCGACCCCAGCGACGGCCTGCCGGGCGTGCCGGGCATCGGCGAGAAGACGGCGGCGAAGCTGCTGGACGCGTACGGGGACCTCGCCGGGATCATGGCCGCCGTCGACGACCCCGGCTCGCGGCTCACCCCGGCGCAGCGGCGCCGGCTCGCCGAGGCGCGGCCGTACGTCGAGGTGGCGCCGAAGGTGGTGCGGGTCGCGACGGACGTGCCGCTGCCGGCCCACGCGCCGGAGCTGCCGCGGGCGCCGCGGGACCCGGAGCGGCTGGCGGCGCTCACGCGGCGGTGGGGGCTCGGGGGCTCGCTGGAGCGGCTGCTGACGACGCTGCGGAGTTGACGGAGGGGGCGACCCTGCCGGCGCGCGGCGGGCGGTTTCCGGCCGCGGACCCGGGGCCGGGGTGTTAGGTTAGGTAACCCTAACTTCGTCTCGTCCCGGAGGTACCCGTGGCAGACCGCCCCGCCGGCCGGAAGCGCCAGGTCCACACCGCCCGCGTGGTGCGTACGGAGCAGCTCACCCCGCACATGGTGCGCGTGGTCCTCGGCGACGCGGAGTTGCCCGGCTTCACGGCGGGCGAGTGGACCGACCACTACGTCAAACTCCTCTTCCCGGCGCCGGGCGCCGACTACCCGGAGCCGTACGACCTGGACGCGATCCGCCGCGACCTGCCCCGCGACCGGTGGCCGCTGCAGCGCACGTACACGGTGCGCAGCTGGGACGCCAAGGCGCGCGAGCTGGCGCTGGACTTCGTCGTGCACGGCGAGTCCGGCGTGGCGGGCCCGTGGGCGCTGCGCGCCCGGCCGGGCGAGGTGGTGCGCTTCCTGGGCCCCGGCGGTGCGTACGCGCCGAGCCCGGCGGCCGACTGGCACCTGCTGGCGGGCGACGAGAGCGCGCTGCCGGCCATCGCCGCCTCGCTGGAGCGCGTGCCGGACGGGGCCGTGGCGCACGTGCTGATCGAGGTCGCCGACGCGGCCGAGCGCCAGCCGCTGGCCGCACCCGAGGGCGCGGCCGTCACCTGGCTGTACCGCGACGGCCGCCCGGTGGGCCGGGCGCTCGTGGCGGCGGTCAGGGAGCTGGACTTCCCGCCCGGCCGGGCGCACGCCTTCGTGCACGGCGAGGCCGGGATGGTCAAGGAGCTGCGCCGGCACCTGCGGCTGGAGCGGCAACTGCCGCGCGAGCAGCTGTCGATCTCCGGCTACTGGCGGCTCGGCCACGACGAGGACGGCTGGCAGTCGTCGAAGAAGCGGTGGAACGAGGCCGTCGAGCGCGAGCAGGAGGGCGCGGAGCCGCCCGCGGGCCTGGCCCCCTGAGCGTCGCGCCCGAGGGCCGCAGACGGGCCGCTACGTCCGCTCCAGGGTCCGCGTCATCCCGGCGACGAGCGCCGTGGTCAGCAGCCAGCCGGCGGCGACGAGCACGTACGACAGCACCTGCGCCGGCCCGCCGGACATGTACCAGAAGTCGCGCTGGCCGAGGCCGCCCACGGGGATCAGCAGGTCGAGGGCGTAGATGAAGGGGTCGAACGCCGGCCCCTCCCCCGCGCGCACGCGCCGGCTGTCCCCCGCGGCGAAGACCAGGCTGCCGAGGAGGGTGAGCGCCGCCAGCCACAGCCCGGCCAGCCAGGGGCGGTAGCCGAAGCCGACCGTCCCGTCCAGCAGCAGGCTCCACGCGCGGCCGGCCGGGTGCAGGGTGCGGCGGCGGGCGCGCTGCTTGGCGAGGAGGACGCGGCGGGCGTCGTCGACGTGGCCGATCTGCCGGTACCAGCCGGCGAGTTGCTCGTACGGCTGCGGGGCGTAGCCCGCGCCGCGGCGGACCCAGTCGAGCCGGCGGCGCACCGACTCCCGCCCGGTGGCCTGCGCCGACCGGAGGTAGCCGTAGACGAAGCCGTCGAGGAACACGGTCGCGGGCCAGCTGCGCAGCTCGTCGTGGAGGGTGGCCGCATGCGTGCCGCCGAGGGACACCGGGCCGGCGGGCCGGACGGCGGGCGTGAAGCGGAGGTCGGTGGTCTGCAGCCGGGTGCAGTCGACGCCGGTGCAGTCGCCGAGGTCCGCGCCGTCGAAGGTGAGCAGGTCGGCTATCTGCGCGCCGCGCAGCTCCAGGCGGCCCGCGGCGGAGAAGCCGTCGGTGAGCCGGACGAGGGTGGTGTCGACGTGGTCGAGGGTGAGCGCGAGCCCGTCGGCGGCGCCGATCCGGGCGCCGTCGAGGAAGAGCCCGCCGGAGAGCCTGGCGCCGATGAGCCGTATCCCGCCGCCGCCGGTGAAGCCGTGGGTGCAGAAGACGGCGCCGTCCACCTCCAGCCCGCCGGCGAACACCGACCAGCCGTCCTCGCCGTCGAAGCGGGCGCCGTGCAGGAGGAGTTCGCCGCTGATCCGGGCGTTGGTCGCGAGCAGGGCGCCGGCGACGCGGCAGCGGCGCACCGAGAGCACCCCCTCGATCCTGGCCAAGCGGGCGTCGACGCCGGGCAGGACGCTGTCGTCGATGCGTACGCTCGCGGTGGCGGCCGAGGTGAGCGTCACCTGCTGCGCGAAGGAGCAGTGCTCCAGCCGCAGCCGGTGGGCGGTCTCCGCCCCCGCCAGGTCCAGCTCCCCGGTGATCCGCGCCCCGGCCAGCTCCAGCGCGGCGATGGCGCCGGGCTGCGGCGGGTGCGCGCCGAGCAGCAGCGCGGCGAGGACCGCGGCCCGTACCGTACGCTCCGGGCCCCAGCCCGCGCCGCCGGCGGGGTCGTCGCGGACCGCGTCGCCGGTGCGCAGGTCCACCCGGCGGCCCTCGGGGAACGCGGTCCACAACTCCCGCTCCGGCGGCGTCAGATCGTCGTAGGAGATCACCCGGGCAGGGTAGTGTCCGCGCGGGCGGGGCGTCCGGGGAGGTCAGCCCACCGAGGTGTACGCCACGACGCCGCGCAGCAGCTTGTCGACCGCCTTGCGGGCGGCGCCCGCGACCGTACTCTCGGGGTCGGCGGCGGCGGACAGCTGGCCGAGCACGTCGATCAGCTGCTTGCACCAGCGCACGAAGTCCCCCGGCGGCATGTCCGCCTCCCGCAGCACCTCGTCCAGGCTGCGGCCGGCGGCCCACTGGTACGCCGCCCAGGCGAACCCGAGGTCCGGCTCGCGCTGGCCGACGCCCTCGGTCTGGCTGATCCGGTGGTCCTCCTCCAGGGCGTCGAGGCGGCCCCAGATGCGCACCATGTCGCCCAGGGCCCGCTTGGCGCCGCCGCCGGGGAGCTTCGGCGGCAGCGCGTCGTCGGCCTGGCGGGCCTCGTAGACCAGCGCGGAGGCGCAGGCGGCCAGCTCGGCGGGGCCGAGGCCCTCCCAGACGCCCTCGCGCAGGCACTCCGAGGCCAGCAGGTCCAGCTCGCCGTAGAGGCGGGAGAGGCGGCGGCCGTCCTCGGTGACCCGCTCGCCGCCGCGGTCCTCCGCGATGTAGCCCAGCTCGGTCAGCAGCGCGTAGACCCGGTCGAAGGTGCGGGCGATGGTGTTCGTCCGGCCCTCGATGCGGCGCTCCAGCTGGTGGGTGTCGCGCACCAGCCGGTGGTACCGCTCCGCCCAGCGGGCGTGGTCCTCGCGCTCGTCGCAGCCGTGGCAGGGGTGGGCGCGGATCGACTTGCGCAGCCGGGCGATCTCGGCGTCGTCGGCGGCGGGGGCGCGCTCCTTGCGGTGCCGCCGCGGCTCCAGGTGGCCGGCCTTGGTGCGCAGCGCGGAGGCGAGGTCGCGGCGGGACTGCGGGCTCCGGGGATTGAACGTCTTGGGGATGCGCATCCGCTCCAGCGGCTCCACCGGCACCGGGAAGTCCATCGCGGCCAGCCGCTTGACCTGCCGGGCGGCGGTGAGCACCAGCGGGCGGGGGCCGTCGTGGTGCTCCAGGCCGCGGTGGCCGTTGGTGCGGCCGGCGGGCGTGCCGGGGTCGAGGACGAGGGCGAGGCCGGCGAACTTGCCGGTGGGCACGTGGATCACGTCGCCGGGGCGCAGCTTCTCCAGCGAGCCCGCGGCTGCGGCGCGGCGCTGGGCGGCACCCTGGCGGGCCAGCTCCGTCTCGCGGTCCTTGAGGTCGCGGCGCAGGCGCGCGTACTCCTCGAAGTCGCCGAGGTGGCAGGTCATCGCCTCGCGGTAACCGGAGAGGCCCTCCTCGTTCTTCTGCACCTGGCGGGAGATGCCGACGACCGACTTGTCGGCCTGGAACTGGGCGAAGGACATCTCCAGCAGCTCGCGCGTGCGGTGCCGGCCGAACTGCGCGACGAGGTTGACCGCCATGTTGTACGAGGGGCGGAAGGAGGAGCGCAGCGGGTACGTGCGGGTGCCGGCGAGGCCGGCGACGTACTCCGGGCTCATGCCGCGCTGCCACAGCACCACGGCGTGGCCCTCGATGTCGATCCCGCGGCGGCCGGCGCGGCCGGTCAGCTGGGTGAACTCGCCGGGGGTGACGTCGGCGTGGGTCTCGCCGTTCCACTTGACGAGCTTCTCCAGCACCACGGAGCGGGCCGGCATGTTGATGCCGAGGGCCAGGGTCTCGGTCGCGAACACCGCCTTGACCAGACCCTTGGCGAACAGCTCCTCGACGACCTCCTTGAACGTCGGCAGCATGCCGGCGTGGTGCGCGGCGACGCCCCGCTCCAGGGCCTCCAGCCAGTCGAAGTAGCCCAGGACGTGCAGGTCTTCACGGGGGATCGAGGCCGTGCGCAGCTCGGCGATCTCGCGGACCGCGGCGCGCTCGGCCTCGTCGTTGAGCCGGAGGCCCGCGTACAGGCACTGCTGCACGGCGCCCTCGCAGCCGGCGCGGCTGAAGATGAACGTGATCGCGGGGAGCAGCGCCTCGGCGTCCAGCCGCTCGATGACCTCGACCCGGCTGGGGGTGA
This sequence comes from Streptomyces synnematoformans, assembly GCF_039531005.1. Taxonomy (NCBI): domain Bacteria; kingdom Bacillati; phylum Actinomycetota; class Actinomycetes; order Kitasatosporales; family Streptomycetaceae; genus Streptomyces; species Streptomyces synnematoformans. The sequence goes on along the minus strand of NZ_BAAAPF010000013.1, from coordinate 40,606 downwards.
AGACCCGCGAGCGGGAGCGGCGCTCGCGCTCGCGCTCGGCCTCGCGGCCCCGGCCGCGGCGGCGGTCCCGGGGGCCGGGCGGGCGGGAGTACTCCTGCCGGGCCAGGCGCAGCAGGTCGGGGTTGACCGCCTTGGCGGGCTCCGGCCGGCCCCGGGGGCCGCTGCGCTCCTCGAAGAGGTCGTACATCCGGCGGCCGGCCATCACGTGCTGCCAGAGGGGCACCGGGCGGTGCTCGGAGACGATGACGGCGGTGTCGCCGCGGACGGTGTCGAGCCAGGCGCCGAACTCCTCGGCGTTGGAGACGGTGGCCGACAGGGAGACCAGGGTGACCGACTCCGGCAGGTGGATGATCACCTCTTCCCAGACGGCGCCGCGGAAGCGGTCGGAGAGGTAGTGCACCTCGTCCATGACCACGTAGCCGAGGCCGAGGAGGGTCTGGGAGCCGGCGTACAGCATGTTCCGCAGCACCTCGGTGGTCATGACGATCACCGGGGCCTCGGAGTTGATGGTGTTGTCGCCGGTCAGCAGGCCGACGTTCGCCGCGCCGTACCGCTTGACGAGGTCGCCGTACTTCTGGTTGGACAGCGCCTTGATCGGCGTGGTGTAGAAGCACTTGCGGCCGCGCTCCAGGGCGAGGTGCACGGCGAACTCGCCGACGACCGTCTTGCCGGAGCCGGTGGGCGCCGCGACCAGCACGCCCCGGCCGTCCTCCAGGGCCCGGCAGGCGTCGAGCTGGAAGGGGTCGAGCGCGAAGTCGTACAGCCCGCGGAAGGTGCCGAGTGCGGTGGCCGCCTCGGCGGCCCGGCGGCGGTGCGCGGCGTACGCCTCGGCTGGAGGGAGGTGCTCGTCGGTCATCGTGAGTACGAGCCTACCGGGCACCGCCGACAGCGCACCGATCTTTACGGACCGCCCCAGGTCAGCCGGGCGGACGCCGGGCCGTCCTGCAGCGCCTCCGGCGCGTCCGGGCGGCTCAGGGCACCAGGACCCGGACCGCACCCGGCACGCACTCCGCGGTCAGCGGGAGCGGTCCCAGCGGCTCCCCGTCCGCGTACCCGGTGACGTCCGGGGCGGTCAGCGCCACCTTCTTGGCCCGGTGCACGGTGACGACCGGGTGGGTCAGGTGGGTGCCCTTGTAGACCCGCGGGAAGAACCGCAGCAGGGTGCGACGGCTGCACGGGCCGACGACGGTGATGTCGAAGAGGCCGTCGTCCATCCGCGCCTCGTGGCAGATCCGCATGCCGCCGCCGTACGACGGGCCGTTGCCGACGGCGACGAGGGTGGCCTCCATCTCGGTCTCGGGGCCGTCGTCGAGCTGCATCCGGTACGGGATCGGGCGGAAGGACGCCAGCTCGGCCACGATCGCCGCGTCGTACTTGAACCGTCCCGGCGGGAAGCTCATCCGGTTGCCGCGGTCGTTGACGCGGGAGTCGAAGCCGGAGGCCAGCACCGTGCCGAAGTACGTGTCCCCCGCCCTGCCCAGGTCGACCGCCCGAGTGCTGCCGGACTCCAGGGCACCGACGGCGGCCTCCGCCGCGGCGGCCGGATCCCGCACGGGCAGCCCGGTGGCGCGGGCGAAGTCGTTGCCGGTGCCGACGGCCACGAGGCCGACGGGCACCTCGGTGCCGGCCACGGCCTGCAGGGCGAGGCCGGCCATTCCGTCGCCGCCGACCGATATGAGCGCCCCGGTCCCGGCGGCGACGGCCGCGCGGGCGCCGTCGAGCGCGGTGGCGGCGTCGCGGCCCTGGACGGTGGTCACCTCGTAGCCGGCGTCGCGCAGCGCCTCGGTGACGACGGGGGCGGCCCTGGCGCCGCGGCCGCGGCCCGCGGCGGGGTTGACGAACACGGTGATATCGCTGGTCACCCGCGTGACCCTAGCGGTCAGGTGGCGTCGTCGTAACCATTTCTGCGGGTCGTGCCGTCCCCGGCCCCCGCGCCGCTGGCGTCGTCGGCCTCGCCGGTGGCCTGCTCGGGCAGCGACGCCGAGGCGGCCACGGGCTCCACGTCGCCCACGGCCTCGGGGCTGAGGTCGAGGTCGGACGCCTCGTCGTCCGCCGGCCCGCGGGCCGCGATACGGGCCCGGCGGCGGTCGTTGAGCAGGGCGAACCCGGTCGCCGCGAAGTAGAGCAGGATCACCGGGCCGGCCAGCGCGAACATCCCGATCGGGTCGGTGCTGGGGGTGGCGATGGCGCCGAAGGCGACGATCCCGAAGACCATCGCCCGCCACCAGCCGAGCATCCGGCGCCCGGTGACGGCGCCGCCCATGTTGAGCATCACCAGCACGAGCGGCAGCTCGAAGGAGAGCCCGAAGACCACGACCATGCGGACCAGCAGGTCGATGAACTCCGGCAGCGGCAGCAGGTTGGTGGCGTTCTCCGGGGTGAAGTCCAGCAGGACGTCGGCCGTGGTCGGCAGGATCCGGTACGCGAAGTAGGCGCCGGCCAGGAAGAGCGGCACGCCCGCGGCGACGAAGCCGAGCGAGTACTTCTTCTCGTTCCGGTGCAGCCCGGGGGCGAGGAACGCCCAGAGCTGGTACAGCCAGATCGGCGTCGAGACCACCATGCCGGTCATGAAGGAGACCTTCAGCATGATGGTGAACGGCGAGATGAGGCCGTTGACGGTGAAGGAGGCGCAGTCCTCCTCCTTGCCGATGTCCGACGCCTGCAGGTCGTCCGGGCAGCCGACGGATTCGAGAACCGGGTCCATCAGGAAGTCGACGATGTCCTGATAGAAGAAGAGCGCGACGATACAGATCGCGATGATGGCCCCGACGGCCTTGACCAGCCGGTCGCGAAGCTCCCTCAGGTGCTCCGCGAGGGGCATGCGCCCCTCGGGGTCCCTCTCCCTGCGCTCCTTACGGCGGGCAACGCCTAGCAACCCACGTCCTCATCTCGTGCCGCGTGGCCGTTCCCGGCCGCGGTGTGCCCCTGCGGATTGTTCAGCGCTGCGACTGCTGCTGCTGCGTCTGCGGCTGCTGCTCGTTCGCCTGCGCGTCGTTCACCGGGCGGGAGCTGGTCACGTCGCCGGGAGCGGCCTGGATCGTCTTCGGCGCGGGCTCCGGCGGGTCCGCGGGCGCGTCCTCGTCCGACTTGCCCTCGCTCTTCATGGCCTTGGCCTCGCTCTTGAGGATGCGGGCCGACTTGCCCAGCGAACGGGCCATGTCCGGAAGCTTCTTCGCGCCGAACAGCAGGATGACGACGACGAGAATGAGGATGATCTCGGTAGGGCCGAGCCGTCCGAACATATGCGTCTACCTTCTCACCGAGGCTGCGTGGGTTTGGGCGTGATCGATCGTAACCCGCGGGGGTGAACTCCGGGCAATCCCCCGGCGTACACCAATCGTGGCCCCCGCCTCGCATCGGAGCCGCGAACTGCAGCCTACCTCCCGAAATCGGATCCGGGGAGGTCACCTGCCGACCCCGCCCGGCGGGCCAGGTCCCCCGCCGAGCGCTCCAGATCCCGCGTCGCCCGGCTGAGCTGCTGCGCCGCATCGTCCAGCCGGCGCGCGAGCCGGCGCACTTCGAGGCCGACGCGGAGGGCGGGAACGGCGATGGCGACGAGGCCGAGGAAGCCGAGCGCGACGGCGGTCATGGGCCACAGCATGGGCGAAGCCTAGCCGCCGCGCCTCCCGCGGCGGACACCGGCGTCCGGACCGGTCCCGACGGTCCGCACACCATGCCCCGAATGCCGGAATTGTCAGGGATGGCGCGCTTTTCTAAGTGTCGTACGCGGCCAGCGCCTTGACCGCCGCGTCGCGCGCGCTCTCCGCCAGGTCGGCCGGCGAGACGATCCGCCCGTCCCGCCCCAGCCGCAGCGCCAGCCGCCGCAGCGACGCGGGGTCCGGGGCCCGCAGCGAGATCCGCAGGCCCCCGTCCGGCAGCTCCTCCGCGCTGTCGTGCGGGTAGTACTCGGCGACCCAACGGCCGCCGGGGCCCACCTCGATGACGACCTCGGGGTCCTCCGCGGCCGGCTGGACGATGCCCTCGGACAGGTCGCGCAGCTCGACGGGCGGCGGGTCGGCCGGGGCGTCGAGGATCCGGATCGCGGCGACCCGGTCGAGCCGGAACGTGCGGCGCGCCTCCGACAGCCGGCACCACGCCTCCACGTACGTGTGCCCGACGGTGAACAGCCGGATCGGATCGATCTCCCGCTCGGTCAGCTCGTCACGGGACGGCGAGTAGTACCGCAGCCACAGCCGGCGCCGCTCGGAGATGGCCCGGTCGACCTCGGCGAAGACCCCGCCCTCGGACTCGAAGGTCACCGACAGGCTGGAGCTGGCCGCCGCCGACTCGCCGGCCGCGGCCTCCAGCTTCGCCGTCGCCCGCAGCAGCGCCTGCCGGTCGCCGGGGCGCAGCCCCGGCAGCGTGGCGACGGCGCGGGCGGCGACGAGCAGCGCGGTGGCCTCGTCGGCGGCCAGGCGCAGCGGCTCGCCGGTGCCGGTGGACTCCGGGTTGCGGAACCAGATGCGCTCGCCGTCGGTGTCGATGTCGAGCAGGTCGCCGCCGCGGAAGCTCGTCCCGCACATGGGCAGCACGTCCAGGTCGGAGATCAGCTCGTCCTCGGTGACGCCGAAGGCGCGGGCGACGTCCGAGAGGTACGCGCCGTTGCGCTCCCGCAGATACGTCACCAGCGACAGCATCCGCCGGGTCTGGTCGATGGCACTCGCCACGGCTCCCCCGCTCCCCTTCAGCCCTTGGCCACGGCACGCAGCCGGTCGATGACGTCGGCCCGCAGCTCGGCGGGCTCCAGGACGACCACGTCGGGACCGAACTCCACCAGCCAGGCGTCCAGCCCGTGCCCGTACGGGATCTCCAGCTCGTCCCAGCCCGGGAGCACGGACTCGCGGCTGCCGTACGCGCGGGCGCGCAGCGGGTAGCCGGCGCCGGTGCGCAGCCGGATCAGCGCCGAGCGGTCGGCGCTCTCGCCGGCCCAGCGCTCGACGGTCTCGCGCACGGTGACGCGGTCCGGCACCTCGGCGGTGAAGCCGCGCCCGCGGTGGCGGACCCGGCCGGTGATGCGGGAGAGCCGGAAGACGCGCTCGGCGTCGCGGCCGCGGTCGTGGCCGACGAGGTACCAGTGGCCGCGCCAGCACTCCAGCTGCCACGGCTCGACGTGCCGCTCCTCCGGCCGGGCGGCGTTGGCCTTGCGGTACGGGAAGACGACGGGACGGCGGTCGCGGCAGGCGAGCATCAGCGGCTCGAACGCCGCCTCGCGCACCGGGATCCGCGGCTCCAGCGCGCTGACCTGCTCCGCCGCCCCGTTCTCGGGACCGTCGGCGGCCCCGGCGAGCGGCATCCCGGCGGCGCGCAGCTTCTGCAGCGCGCCGCTGGCCGCGCCGGCGAGCCGGGCCTGCTGCCAGACCTTCGCCGCGACGCCGAGGGCGGCGGCCTCCTCGGCGTCGAGGGTGACGGGCGGCAGCCGGTTGTGGTCCCGGCGGGCCAGGTACCCCGGCTCGCCGTCCAGGCCCTCGACGGTGTCGATGACCAGGCCCAGCTCGCGCAGGTCGTCCTTGTCCCGCTCGAACATGCGGTTGAACGCGTCCTCGCCGGAGGTGTCGGAGCCGAAGGCCGTGCCGCGGCCGGGTCCGAAGGCTTCCACGTACGCCTCGATGGACGTGCGCAGCTCACGCTTGCTGAGCGGGCGGGCGGTGCCGAGCAGGCACAGCGCCAGGCACATCAGCCGCTCCGCCTTGGCGATCGCCATCGAGGGCTCTCCTTATTGCACGTCCGGGGCGGCACGCGCCGCCGCCGGCGACCGTCGTCCGCACGTGTCGCGGTGTTCGCAGATGACGACCGTACTCCGCCCGGGCCCGGCGGCCAAAGCGAAGGCCCCCGCCGTATGGCGAGGGCCTTGCGCCGGGCTGCGGGCGGACGGCGGGATCAGACCGCGACCAGGTCGCAGACGAAGATCAGCGTCTCGCCCGGCTTGATACGGCCGCCGCCGGCGCCGGCCTCGCCGTACGCCAGGTGCGGGGGGATGGTCAGGCGGCGCCGGCCGCCGACCTTCATGCCCTGCACGCCCTGGTCCCAGCCGGGGATGACCTGGCCGGCACCCAGCTGGAACTGCAGCGGCTTGCCGCGGTTCCAGCTGGCGTCGAACTCCTCGCCGCTGGAAAAGGCGACCCCGACGTAGTGGACGGAGACGGTGTCACCGGCCTTCGCCTCGGGTCCTTCGCCCTCCCACAGGTCCTGGACCTCCAGGTCGGCCGGCGCCGGGCCCTCGGGGAAGTCGACCTCGGGCTTGTCGATGCTCACGGAAGAACACTCCTTGCGCATGAGTGACGGTGACTGGGCTGCCCAGTCTCGCAGACGCCCCCGGCCGGCGGTCCCGCCGCCTCCCCGGGGCGCGAACCGCAGGTCAGATCGTGCCGAGGATGTCGACGACGAAGACCAGCGTCTTCTTCTGCAGCTCGTTGCCCTCGGACTTGCCGTAGCCCAGGTCCGGCGGGATGACCAGCAGCACCCGGTCGCCCACCTTCTTGCCGACCAGCGCCTTGTCCCAGCCCTCGACGACCGAGCCGGTGCCGATCTGGAAGGCGGCCGCGCCGGCGTTGTCCCAGGAGGAGTCGAACTTCTTGCCGTCCTCCCAGGCGTAACCGGTGTACTGGGCGACGAGCCCCTGGCCGGCCTTGACCTCGTCGCCCTTGCCCTTGATGAGGACCTGCTCCTGCAGTTCCTTCGGGGCGTCCTCGCCCTTCGGGATGGTGATCTTCGCGGCCTTGCCCGCCGGGACCTCGATCTCGGGCATGCCCTCGCGCGGCTCGGCGGACTCGCCCTTCAGCTCGGCCTTGGCGTCGACCTTCCCGGCGCCGGCGACGTCGATGACCCAGACCAGGCCGTCGCTCTTCTCGATGCCCGACTCCGGGTTGAGGCTCTCGCCGACGAGCGCGCCCGCGGTGCCCTCGACCAGCAGGCGGCTGCCCACCGTGTGGCCCTCGACGGAGTCGAGGACGTCCGGCGGCAGCGACTGGTTCGGCTCGCCGACCTTGCCCATGAGCTGCGGGTGCACGTCCCCGGCGCTCTGCTGGCCGCCGCCCCCGGCGGGCTGCGCCCAGGTGCTGCCCAGGTCCTGCTCGTCCTTCATGGTCTTGCCGGCGAAGTCCAGCCGGACCTGGTCGCCCTTGGCGACCTTGGCGCCGTCGCCCTTGCTGAGAACCTTGACGACGGCCTCCTCGGACGCCTGCGCGTCGTCCGGGACGTCGAACTTCGGCTCCTCCCCGAAGGCGCCCGTGACCTGGGTCACGGCGCCGGCCTTGCCGCCGTTGTCCGAGTCGGAGGAGTCCTCGGAGCCACAGGCCGCGGCGAACAGCAGGGCGGGCACGACGAGCGCCGCCCCCGTGCGGGTCAGTTTGCGATATGTCATGGGGTCCAACTCGTGTAGGGGGTCCGGGCAGCTCCGGCCACTCTACGGCCTTCGCGCCCGGATCCCCGTCATCACTTCTGTACCGCGGCCGTCGCGTGCCCCGCCTACATTCCGGCGATCAGCTTTTCCACCCGGTCGTCCACGGAGCGGAACGGGTCCTTGCACAGCACGGTCCGCTGCGCCTGGTCGTTCAGCTTCAGATGCACCCAGTCCACCGTGAAGTCGCGGCGCTGCTCCTGCGCCCGGCGGATGAAGTCGCCGCGCAGCCGGGCCCGGGTGGTCTGCGGCGGGACCGACTTGGCCTCGAAGATCTTCAGGTCGTTGCAGACCCGGGCGGCCTGGCCGCGCTTCTCCAGCAGGTAATACAGCCCGCGGCGGCGGTGGATGTCGTGGTAGGCGAGGTCTATCTGCGCGATCCGGGGGTGGGACAGGGTGATGTTGTTCTTCTCCCGGTAGCGCTCGATCAGCTGGTGCTTCATGACCCAGTCGATCTCCGTGCCGACCTTGGCGAGGTCCTGGGAGCGGATCGCCTCCAGCGTGCGCCCCCACAGTTCCAGGACGCGCTCGACGGTGCCGGTGCGGATGCCGCGCCTGTCGCAGAAGTCCACGGCCTTCTCGTAGTACTCCTGCTGCACCTCCAGCGCGGACGCCTCCCGTCCGCTGGCGAGGCGCACCTTGCGCTGCCCGGTCATGTCGTGGCTGACCTCGCGGATGGCCCGGATCGGGTTCTCCAGGGTCAGGTCCCGCATCACCGTGCCGGCCTCGATCATGCGCAGCACGAGGTCGGTGGCGCCGACCTTCAGCAGCATGGTCGTCTCGGACATGTTGGAGTCGCCGACGATGACGTGCAGCCGGCGGTAGCGCTCGGCGTCGGCGTGCGGCTCGTCGCGGGTGTTGATGATGGGCCGGGAGCGGGTGGTGGCGGAGCTGACCCCCTCCCAGATGTGCTCGGCGCGCTGGCTGACGCAGTAGACCGCGCCGCGCGGGGTCTGCAGCACCTTGCCGGCGCCGCAGACCAGCTGCCTGGTGACCAGGAACGGGATGAGGATGTCGGCGAGCCGGGAGAACTCGCCGTGCCGGGCGACCAGGTAGTTCTCGTGGCACCCGTAGGAGTTGCCGGCGGAGTCGGTGTTGTTCTTGAAGAGGTAGACGTCGCCGGCGATGCCCTCCTCGTGGAGCCGGCGCTCGGCGTCCACGAGGAGGCCCTCAAGGATGCGCTCGCCCGCCTTGTCGTGGGTGACCAGCTCGATGACGTTGTCGCACTCGGGAGTTGCGTATTCGGGGTGCGAGCCGACGTCCAGGTACAGCCGTGCGCCGTTGCGCAGGAACACGTTGCTGCTGCGGCCCCAGGAGACGACCCGGCGGAAGAGATAGCGCGCCACCTCGTCCGGGGACAGACGGCGCTGTCCCCGGAACGTACACGTGACGCCGTACTCGTTCTCAAGCCCGAAGATGCGGCGGTCCATGACTGAACATTACGCCTGTCGCTCAGTTTCGAAACCGGGTGCAGCTCCGCCGATTCGATCTTTTTCGACCACCGGCCGCGGGTGGCCGGTCCGTGCCAGAACCCGTACGAACCCGGTCAGCACCACCAGGGCCGCCACCCCGCCGAGGCCGACGACCGCGAAGCCGCCGGTCTCCCCGCCGCGCTCGACGGCGGGGCCGCTGGCCGCGGTGCCGGCCGCGGCGCCGAAGCCGAAGGTCGTCACCAGCCAGGAGAACGCCTCCGTGGCCGTGCCGCGGGGCGCGTGCCCGTCGACGACCACGAAGGAACACGCCAGGGCGGGGGCGAGGAACAGGCCCGCGACGCCGGAGAGCAGCGTCATCGCGGCGGTTCCGGGGGTGAGCAGCAGCGGCAGGTACCCGGCCGCCAGGCCGGCCAGGAGGAGCTGCAGCCGGCGCTCGGCCCGGCCCGGCCACTGCCGGGCGCCGTAGACGACGCCGCCGACCAGGGCGCCGGCGCCGAGCGCGGAGAGGAGGTAGCCGCCGATCGCGTCGTCCCCGCGGGCGTCGGCGTACGCGACGGAGGCCACGGCCGTGCCGCCGAGGGCGACGCCGACGAAGAAGAAGGCGCCGAGGACGACCAGCAGCCCGGGCGACCGCAGCGCGCCCAGCCAGTGGGCCTCGCGCGGCTCGGACCGCCACCGGCGGGCGGGCGGCGAGAGGACCGTCCACAGGGCGCCCAGCACCCCCAGGGCGTTCACCACGAGCAGCGCGGCGGCCTCGGAGGCGGTGCGGACCAGCACGGTGACGACCAGCGGCGCGACGGCGAACATCACCTCCTGTGCCACGGCGTCCAGCGCGTACGCGCCGTGCACGCGGTCCGGGCGCTTCAGCACGCTGGGCCACAGCGCCCGCAGCGCGCCCTCCAGCGGCGGCGTGAGCAGCCCCGCGGCCAGGACGGCGGCGCAGGCCAGCGGCAGCGGCTCGATGCCCACGACGGCGAAGAGGGCCATGGCGGCGGCGGACAGCAGCGCGCTGGGCAGCAGCACGCGCGGCTGGCCGTGGAGGTCGACGGCGCGGCCGAGCAGGGGCTGCCCGACGGCGGTGGCCAGGCCGTAGCCGCCGGAGAGGAGGCCGCCGAGGATGTACGAGCCGCCTTCGGCGCGGACGAACAGCACGATGGCGAAGGCGGCGGTGGCGTTCGGCAGCCGGCCGATCAGCGTCCCGGTGAGCAGCCGGCCGACGTGCCGGACGCGCAGCAACTCGGCGTATCTCCGCAGCACAGTCCCTCCCGAGACGCCGGAGTGTTACGTATAACGCCGTAGGTTATACGTAACACGGGCGAGGGTCGACCCAGTACTCCACGAACACGACGAGGAGGCAGGATGCGGGTCGGACGCGGGGACGGAGGGCACGGCGGACTCCCGGGAGCCGGCGGCACGGCGCCACGGCCGCCCGGCGCCGCCCGCGGCGGCGGCGTGACCAGCCGCGACGTCGCACGCGCCGCGGGCGTCTCGCAGGCGGCCGTCTCCCTCGTCCTCGGCGACAAGTGGCGCGGCCGGGTCTCCGCCGCCAAAGCCGACGCCGTCCGCGCCGCCGCCCGCGAACTCGGCTACCGCCCCAACGCCGCCGCCCGCACCCTGCGCACCGGCGGCACCCGCACCGCGCTCCTCGTCGTCCCCGCCCTCACCAACGAGTTCTTCGCCGGGGTGCACACCGGCGCCGCCCGCGCCGCCGCCGCCCACGACTTCGGCGTCGTCCTCTACCCCTCCCCCGAGGGCATCGGCCCCGCCCCCGACCCGTTCGCCGCCGCGCACACCGCCGTCGACGGCGTCATCGCCTCCTCCATGGCCACCGACGCCGTACAGGCGCTCCGCGGCGGCGGACTCCCGCTCGTCATGCTCGACAGCGACCCCGCCGACCCCGGCGCCGTCGCCACCGTCAACGCCGACGTCGCCGACGGCATGCGGCAGGTCGCCGCGCACCTGCTGGACCTGGGCCACCGGCGGATCACCCACATCGCCGCCGCCATCGACTCCTGGACCTTCACCGCCCGCGGCCGGGCCCTCACCGACGCGCTGGACGCGCGGCCGGACACCCGACTGCGCGTCCAGCGCGCGGAGCTGACCGTCGCCGGCGGGCTGGCAGCGGCACGGCGGGCCCTCACGGGGCCGCCGGCGGCCCGGCCGACGGCGCTGGTGTGCGACGACGACGTGCTCGCCGCGGGCGCCTGCAAGGCCGTACGGCGGCTCGGACTGCGCGTGCCGCACGACGTCTCGGTCACCGGCTTCGACGACCTGGCGCTCGCCACCGCCGTGGAACCGGAACTGACCACGGTGCGGCTCGCCCCGGACACGGTGGGTGCCGCGGGCATGGCGGCACTGCTCGACGCCCTCGCCGGCCGCCGCGCGGGCTCCACGACCGTGCCGGCCCGGCTGACCGTCCGGGACTCGACGGCCCCGGCGCCCGGCACCTAGCCGCCCGCCCGCCACCGGGCGCCGGCGCGGGTACGGCGACGGGCGGGCCCGTGGCAGGGCCCGCCCGTTCGATGCCGTACGGCTATTTCTTCTTCTTGCCGGAGTCCTCGCCCGGCTCCTCCGCGGCGCCGTCCCCGGCGTCCGCGGTGTCGCCGGTCTCGGAGGCGTCCGCGGCCTCAGGGGCGTCCTCGGCGTCCGCGTCCCCGGCAGCGTCCCCGGAGCCGTCGCCGTCCTCCTCCAGCAGCCGGGAGAGCTGCGTGCCGAGAATCCGCCGGAACTTCCGCTGCTGCGACCGGTTGCGGTCGAGGACCGCCACCTCCAGCTGCTTCGACGTCAGCTCCCGCTCACCGCCGTTGTTGTCCCGGGCCAGCGACTCCGCCGCCAGCTTCAGGCCCTCCGCCAGCGTCAGACCCTCGCGGTGCCGCTGGTCGAGATAGCTGCTGATCTGGTCGGCGTTGCCGCCGACGGCCACCGACCCGTGCTCGTCCACGATCGACCCGTCGTGCGGCAGCCGGAAGATCTGGTCGTCGGCGGGGGACTCCCCCACCTCCGCGACGATCAGCTCCACCTCGTACGGCTTCTCCGCACCGCTGGAGAAGATGGTGCCGAGCGTCTGGGCGTAGACGTTCGCCAGACCCCGGGCGGTGACGTCCTCACGGTCGTACGTGTACCCCCGCAGGTCCGCATAGCGGACACCGCCGATGCGGAGGTTCTCGAACTCGTTGTACTTGCCGACGGCGGCGAAGGCGATCCTGTCGTAGATCTCGCTGACCTTGTGCAGAGCCCGGGACGGGTTCTCGGCGACGAAGAGAATGCCGTCGCGGTACTGCAGCACGACCACGCTGCGCCCGCGCGCAATACCCTTGCGGGCGTACTCCGCACGGTCCGCCATGGCCTGCTGGGGTGAGACATAGAACGGTGTCGACACCGGCTTATCCGTCCCTCTCTGCTCGGTGGGAAATCACGTGGGCCCGCGCCGTCAGAGCACGGAGGCGCGCGGGCCGTCGGGCAGCTCCAGCCTGCGGTCGACCACCGAGCGGGCGATCTCGGAGACCTCGGCCTCGGTGAGCCGGCGGAACCCCTCGTCGGTGATGGACGTGACGACGGGGTAGATACGCCGGGTCATGTCGGGCCCGCCGGTGGCGGAGTCGTCGTCCGCGGCGTCGTACAGGGCCTGGACGACGACGGTGGCCGCCTGCTCCTCCGTCAGCTCGTCGGTGAAGAGCTTCTTCAGCGCCCCGCGGGCGAACACCGACCCGGAGCCCACGGTCGCGAAGCCGCGCTCCTCGGTCCGGCCGCCCGTCACGTCGTAAGAGAAGATGCGGCCCTTCTCGCGGGCCGGGTCCCATCCGGCGAAGAGCGGCAGCACGGCCAGTCCCTGCATGGCCATGCCCAGGTTGGACCGGATCATCGTGGACAGCCTGTTGGCCTTGCCCTCCAGCGAGAGCTGCGCGCCCTCGACCTTCTCGAAGTGCTCCAGCTCCAGCTGGAACAGCCGCACCATCTCGACGGCGACACCCGCGGTGCCGGCGATGCCGATGGCCGAGAACTCGTCGGCGGGGAAGACCTTCTCGACGTCACGCTGGGCGATCATGTTGCCCATCGTGGCGCGCCGGTCACCGGCGAGCACGACCCCGCCGGGGAAGGTCACGGCCACGATGGTGGTGCCGTGCGGCGCCTCGACGGCGCCCTGCACGGGCGGCAGCGCGCGGTTGCCTGGCAGGGCGGCCGGGGTGTGCGCACCCAGGAAGTCCATGAACGAGGACGAGCCCGGCGTCAGGAAGGCGGCAGGCAGGCGCCCGATGCTCCGAGGGGTGGCTTCCACACGGTTCCTTCCAGGTAGGCGGCGGCACGGCGTGCCGTCGCGGGGTTGTCCCGCAACTTGCCAATGGCTGAGTTGCAGTTGAAGCACAGCACGCCACGGACCTTACCCGTCCTGTGGCAGTGATCGACGTGGACGGCGGGGGCCGACAGGCAGATCAGGCAGACACCCATCTGCGACGCGATCATCTGGTCCCGCTCGGCCTCGGTGATGCCGTACTGCCGCTTGAGATGGTCCGCACGGCCCTGGACAGCCCGACACGCTTTGCAATAGCTGGAATACCCATCGGACGACGTCGCGTTCCGCCCCCACTGATCGTGGGGCTTCACCTCCTCGCACTGCGGGCAGTACTTGTTCCCTGCAGGCACGACAGCCATTTCGCGAACGGTGCGCCCTTTGGCCGCCTGACGTTGCCGGTAGTACTCAGCAGAACACACACGGCAGTACGCCTGGCGGCCGTCCGGCATCGACCTGTTGCTTGCGAACGCCTCAAGCAGCAGAGCTTTCTGGCACCGCGAGCATTGCTTCCGAACCCCCGATTCGGACATTTACCTACTCTCCACCCTTTTGCACAAACGAGCGCACAAAGTCCTCGGCATTCTCTTCGAGCACATCATCGATTTCGTCGAGAACCGAGTCCACGTCCTCCGACAGCTTCTCCTGCCGTTCCTTCAGGTCCTCGGAGACCTCGGCGTCCTGCGCCTGCTCCTCGACCTCTTCCTGGGACCGCGTGGCCTTCTGCTGACCACCGCCGCTGTCCTTGGTCGCCATTTCCCTCACCCCGCTCGGTGTAGCCCGATGGTCCTGACTGCGTCGCCCTGCAAGATCCGACCCTACAAGCTGGGCCCGACATCGGCCCGGTGCTCTCTCAACGCTCGGAGACCACCCGGATGATTCCCCTCCGCGCCGCCTTTAGCCCGGTCCGTCCCGGCTTCAGCCGCCGGACAGGACCCGTACCAGCTCCTCCGCCGTGCGGCAGCGGTCCAGCAGCTCCTTGACGTGGTTGCGGGTACCCCGCAGGGGTTCCAGCGTCGGTACCCGCTGCAGCGAGTCGCGGCCCGGGAGGTCGAAGATCACCGAGTCCCAGGAGGCCGCGGCGACGTCGTCCGCGTACTGCTCCAGGCAGCGGCCGCGGAAGTACGCCCGGGTGTCCTCGGGCGGGCTCTTCACGGCCCGCTGGACGTCCTCCTCGGCCAGCAGCCGCTTGACGCGCCCGCGGCTCGCCAGGCGGTTGTACAGACCCTTCTCCGGGCGCACGTCGGCGTACTGCAGGTCGACCAGGGCCAGGCGGGCCGCGTCCCAGTCCAGGCTGTCGCGGCGCCGGTAGCCCTCCAGCAGCTCCAGCTTGGCCAGCCAGTCCAGCTCGCCGGAGAGGCTCATGGGGTCGGCTTCCAGCCGGTTGAGGGTGTCCTCCCAGCGGGTGAGCACGTCCTTGGTCTGGTCGTCCGCGTCGGCGCCGTAGCGCTCCTCGACGTATTTGCGGGCCAGCTCGCAGTACTCCATCTGGAGCTGGACGGCGGTGAGCGTGCGGCCGCTGCGCAGCACGACCTGGTGGCGCAGCGTGGGGTCGTGGGAGACCTGGTGCAGGGTGCGCACCGGCTGTTCGACGGCGAGGTCGACGGCGATGAAGTTGTCCTCGATCATGGACAGCACGAGGGCGGTGGTGCCGAGCTTGAGGTAGGTGGAGGTTTCGGACAGGTTCGCGTCGCCGATGATGACGTGCAGCCTGCGGTATTTCTCGGCGTCCGCGTGGGGCTCGTCACGGGTGTTGATGATGGGGCGTTTGAGGGTGGTCTCCAGGCCGACCTCGACCTCGAAGTAGTCGGCGCGCTGGCTGAGCTGGAAGCCGTGTTCGTTGCCGTCCTGGCCGATGCCGACGCGGCCGGCGCCGGCGAAGACCTGGCGGGAGACGAAGAAGGGCGTCAGGTGGCGCACGATGTCCGAGAAGGGGGTTTCCCGCTTCATCAGGTAGTTCTCGTGGCAGCCGTAGGAGGCGCCCTTGTTGTCGGTGTTGTTCTTGTAGAGGTGGATCGGCTGTGCGCCGGGCATCTGGGCCGCGCGTTCCGCGGCCTCGGCCATGATGCGTTCGCCCGCCTTGTCCCACAGGACGGCGTCGCGGGGGTTGGTGACCTCCGGTGCGCTGTACTCCGGGTGGGCGTGGTCGACGTAGAGCCGGGCGCCGTTGGTGAGGATGACGTTGGCGAGGCCGATGTCCTCGTCGGTCAGCTGGCTGGCGTCGGCGGCCTCGCGGGCGAGGTCGAAGCCGCGGGCGTCCCGCAGCGGGTTCTCCTCCTCGAAGTCCCAGCGGGCGCGTCGCGCCCGGTGCATCGCCGCCGCGTAGGCGTTGACGACCTGGGATGAGGTGAGCATGGCATTGGCGTTGGGGTGGCCCGGTACGGAGATCCCGTACTCCGTCTCGATGCCCATTACTCGCCGTACGGTCATGCGGCCCTCCTTGCCCGGTACCGCCCCCGGCCCTGGACGGTACTCAAGTACCGCTGCGTCTGCGGCACGCGTGGTCCCCGCTGCGGCGATACGCTGCGCGACGCGCCGATGGGGAAGAGCCTAGAACGCCTTAGCGGCGGTGGGGAGATCATTACAGTCTTTGCTCCGGTCCGTTTGTGCCCGTGGAAATACGTGTCCGGCTGCGGGCGGCCGTGTGGTGCCCCCCGCAGCCGGATCGCCGCATTTACAGGTACTGACCGGTGTTCGCCACGGTATCGATCGACCGGCCGGTGTCCGCGCCCTGCTTTCCGGTGACGAGGGTGCGGATGAACACGATCCGCTCGCCCTTCTTTCCGGAGATCCGGGCCCAGTCGTCGGGGTTGGTCGTGTTGGGCAGGTCCTCGTTCTCCTTGAACTCGTCGACGCAGGCGGCGAGCAGGTGGGAGACGCGCAGGCCCTTCTGGTTGTGGTCGAGGAAGGCCTTGATGGCCATCTTCTTGGCGCGGTCCACGATGTTCTCGATCATGGCGCCGGAGTTGAAGTCCTTGAAGTACAGCACTTCCTTGTCACCGTTGGCGTAGGTGACCTCCAGGAACCTGTTCTCCTCGGACTCGGCGTACATCTGCTCGACGACGGACTGGATCATCGCGTCGACCGTGGCCTCCGGCGAGCCGCCGTGCTCGGCCATGTCCTCGGCGTGCAGCGGCAGGGTCCGGGTCAGGTACTTCGAGAAGATGTCCTTCGCGGCCTCGGCGTCCGGGCGCTCGATCTTGATCTTCACGTCGAGGCGGCCGGGGCGGAGGATGGCGGGGTCGATCATGTCCTCGCGGTTCGAGGCGCCGATGACGATGACGTTCTCCAGGCCCTCCACGCCGTCGATCTCGGAGAGCAGCTGCGGGACGATGGTGTTCTCCACGTCCGAGCTGACGCCGGAGCCGCGGGTGCGGAAGAGGGAGTCCATCTCGTCGAAGAAGACGATGACGGGGGTGCCCTCGCTGGCCTTCTCCCGGGCCCGCTGGAAGACCAGGCGGATGTGCCGCTCGGTCTCGCCGACGTACTTGTTCAGCAGCTCGGGGCCCTTGATGTTCAGGAAGTAGCTCTTGCCCGCGGGGCGGCCGGTGTGTTCGGCGACCTTCTTGGCCAGGGAGTTGGCGACCGCCTTGGCGATCAGCGTCTTCCCGCAGCCGGGCGGGCCGTAGAGCAGCACGCCCTTGGGGGGCCGCAGCTCGTGCTCCTTGAAGAGGTCGGGGTAGAGGTAGGGCAGCTCGACGGCGTCCCTGATCAGCTCGATCTGGTTGCCCAGGCCGCCGATCTTGGTGTAGTCGATGTCGGGGACCTCTTCGAGGACCAGCTCCTCGACCTCGCTCTTGGGGATGACCTCGTAGACGTACCCGGAGCGGGGCTCCAGCAGCAGGGCGTCGCCGGCGCGGATGGTGGTGTGCAGCAGCGGCTCGGCCAGCCGCACCACCTTCTCCTCGTCGGTGTGCCCCATCACGAGGGCGCGCTCGCCGTCCTCCAGGATCTCCTTCAGGGTGACGATGTCCCCGGAGCGCTCGAACTCCATGGCCTCGACCACATTCAGCGCCTCGTTGAGCATCAGCTCCTGCCCGCGGCGCAGCTCCTCCAGCTCCACGCTGGGGCTGACGTTCACCCGCAGCTTGCGGCCGCCGGTGAAGATGTCGGCCGTGCCGTCGTCGCTCGCCTCCAGGAAGACGCCGAAGCCGGCGGGCGGCTGGGCCAGCCGGTCGACTTCCTCCTTGAGGGCGACGATCTGGTCGCGGGCCTCACGGAGAGTGTTGGCCAGGCGCTCGTTCTGCGCGGACACTCCGGCGAGGTTGGTCTGCAACTCGACGATGCGCTCTTCGAGGATCCTCGTGTGTCGCGGCGAGTCGGCGAGCTTTCGTCGCAGGACGGCGATCTCCTGCTCAAGGTAGGCGACCTGACCGGCAGGGTCTTCGGACCCTCGACCCGGCCGGATGCCGCGGTTGGTGTCGTCGTCGTGGGCTGCCACGGTCCTCACCTCCTCCAAGGGGAGCTGGACGCTTCCTGACCCTACCTGGCCGCGTCCCACTTGAAACCCCTAGATCACAAAGACGGTCGGGGTGCATCCGATCTTCACCCGTGCGCCCGTCCTCACGCCAGGCAAATACCCAATCAGCAACATCGGAAAGCAGCCATTTGTTTCGTCTACAACGCTCAACACCCGCCCAGGGTGCCTGGAATTGCAGCGGGACCACGAGTGGCCTCCCGGCCGTTCCGGCCACCGGCGGGAAGGCGGTGCGGCGTGGGTGCCGGGAGCGGCTCAGACCCGGGTGCCGGGCACCGGTTCCGCGGTCAGGCGGAAGCGGCCGTTCTCCCACGTCCAGGTCACCTTGCGCTGCTTGTCCGGCTTGCTGCGGGGGACGTCGGGCGAGGAGTAGCCGAGGAGGGTGGCCGAAATCTCGTTTTCGCGGACAGCGAATTCCCCGACGCTCATCCCCTCGCCGGGGTCGAGCAGGGTTTCGGTCACGCTCGGTGACTGCCCGGGCTTCGCGGCGGCGGACACCACGTACATCCCGCTGGGCGGGGTGCCGGCGGCGGCGCGGCAGCGCACCACGGCCACGGTCTCGGCGCGGCCGTCGGCGTCGAAGTCGGCCGAGCCGTGCCTGACGACCTCCGGCTCGGTGTCCGCGCAGTCCACCGGGTAGGTGACGGCGGTGGCGTCCGGTCCGGGCGCCGGTCTGCCGGCGTGGCCGCCGGCGCCGTCGTTGCCGGCGGCCACGGTCGGGGGCTGGATGAGCGCGGCGAGGGCGATGGCGCCGGCCATGGCGGCGGCGGTGGCGATCCAGTGCACCGCGCGGGGGTGCGTGTGCGGGAGGTCGGCGCCGGGCAGAGACTGCACGGGTGAGGCTCCTGGGAGGGCTGGGAGGGCCGTGGGGAGGGCAGCATGGTGTCATACCCCGGCCGCCCGCGGAACGGCCCATGCCGCTTCCTGGCTGCTTCCGTGCCCTTCTGTGCCTTCTTCCGTGCTTCCTCTGTGCCGCCGCCGGGCCGCTGCCGGGCTGCCGCCGTGCCGGGTCAGCCCGCCGCGGGCGCCCGCTGGCCGCCGGGGCCGGTGTAGTCCTCCCCGTACGCCCCCTTCGCGGGCCGGCGGCGGCGCAGCGGCGGCTCGACGCCGTCGGCGAGCCTGCGGGCGGTGAGCAGGAAGCCGGTGTGGCCGATCATGCGGTGGTCGGGGCGTACGGCCAGGCCCTCGACGTGCCAGTTGCGCAGCATGGTCTCCCACGCCTGCGGCTCATTGAAGTTGCCGTGCTCGCGGATGGACTCCACGGTGCGGGCCAGCTGGGTGGTGGTGGCGACGTACGCGCAGAGGATGCCGCCGGGCACGAGGGCCTTGGCGACGGCGTCCAGGCACTCCCAGGGCGCGAGCATGTCGAGCACGACGCGGTCGACGTCCGTGTCGGACAGGTTGTCCTGCAGGTCGCCGACGGTGAGCTGCCAGGCGGGGTGCCGGCCGCCGAAGTAGCGCTCGACGTTCTGCCGGGCGACGTCGGCGAAGTCCGCGCGGCGCTCGTAGGAGTGCAGCATGCCGCTGTCGCCGACGGCCCGCAGGAGGAAGCTGGTCAGCGATCCGGAGCCGACCCCCGCCTCGACCACGCGGGCGCCGGGGAAGACGTCGGCGAACGCCAGGATCTGGCCGGCGTCCTTGGGGTAGACGACGGCCGCTCCGCGCGGCATGGACAGGACGTAGTCGGGGAGCAGGGGGCGCAGCGCGAGGTACGGGACGTTGCCCGTGGTGCGCACGACGGTTCCCTCGGGGGCGCCGATCAGCTCGTCGTGCGGGAAGGAGCCCTTGTGGGTGTGGAAGGACTTCCCGGCTTCGAGCGTGAACGTGTAGTGGCGGCCCTTGGGGTCGGTGAGCTGTACCTGGTCCCCGACCTGGAAGGGCCCGCGGCGGCGGGCGGCACCGGTCGGCTCGGACATGCCGCTCAGCCTACCGGCCGGGGGAGGTCAGGGCTGCGGGCGGGCCATCGCGGCGACGAAGGCGCGCTCGACGTCGGCGGTGGCGAGCACGCCGTAGATGTGGCCGGTCTCCTCCAGCACGAGGTACTCGCTGTGCGGGCTCTCGCGCAGGTGTTCGAGCAGCTGCTCACCGGTCAGCTCCGCGGAGACCTTCATCTCGTCGGTGAGGTCCTGCGAGAGCGCGCTGACGGCCACCCAGGGGCGGCGGTGGGCGGGCGTCTGCGCGATGGCCGCGCCGCGTACGACGCCGGTGGGGTCGCCGCGGCCGTTGACGACGACGAGGGCGCGGGCGCCGGCCGCGTCGGCCCGGCGCAGCGCCTCGGACAGCGGGGTGTCGGCGGTGACGGGCGCCGCCCGGCGGGTGAGCGCGCGGGCGCGCAGGTCGGGCAGCCGCTCGCGCAGCCGGGCCATGCGCAGGCTGTTGCCGGCGCCGGTCCAGATGATCGCGGCCAGGATCGCCGCCAGCAGGGCGTCGGTGACGGTGTCGAAGCTGCCGGGGTCGGACGCCCGGGAGTGGGTGAACAGCGGCAGCCCGATGAGCGTGGCCACGGCCAGCGCGCGGCCCACCCAGGCGGCGACGACGGTGCCGGTCATGGGCTTCCCGCTGACCTTCCACACCAGGGCGCGCAGCATCCGGCCGCCGTCCAGCGGCAGGCCGGGCAGCAGGTTGAAGACGGCCACGATGAAGTTGGAGATCGTCAGCGCCGCGAGCAGCACGGCGGGCACCGTGTCCTCCTCGACGAGCTGCAGGGCGCCGAAGAAGCCGCCGGCGAGGACCAGCGAGAGCAGGGGGCCCGCGAACGCGAGCCAGAACTCGCGGCCCGGGGTCTCCGACTCCTTCTCGATCTCCGAGACGCCGCCGAAGAACTGCAGCTGGATACGGCGGACGGGCAGCTTGTAGTGGATCGCGACGCGGGTGTGGGCCAGCTCGTGGACGAGTACGGAGGCGTAGAACGCGACGGCGAAGAACAGGGCGATGAGGTACCGCAGGGCGCCCAGGTCGGGCAGGACCCGCTCCAGCTGGCCGCCGAAGACCCAGGTGATGAGCGCGGCGACGACGAACCAGCTCGGGGCGACGTACACGGGCACGCCGAAGGGGCGGCCCATGAGGATGCCGCCGCCGCGGCCGGGCCGATCGCCCCTGCGCTCCTCGCTCACGAAATCCCACTCCTGCCCGTTCGCGGCGCCCCGTTTCCTGCCCACCGCCCGGCCTGCATGGTATGCCGCCGGATGTCGGTGCCGGGCCCTAGGGTCGTACACCATGAGTACCCGCACCGACACCGGGAACCACCCCGTGGACCCCGTCCCGCCGCCGCCCGGGGAGGACGCCCGGCCGGACGGCCCACGGGCCCCGGCGCCGCCCCAGGCGCTGTCTCCCTCCCGCGCGGCGGACTTCATGACCTGCCCGCTGATGTACCGCTACCGGGTGATCGACAGGCTTCCGGAGAAGCCGCGCGCCTCCGCGGCCCGCGGGACGCTGGTGCACGCGGTGCTGGAGCGGCTCTTCGACGCCCCTGCTGCCGAGCGTACGCCGCCGCGGGCGCGGGCGCTGGTGGCGCCGGCGTGGGAGCGGATGCTCGCGGACCGTCCGGAGCTGGCGGAGCTGTTCACGGACGGGGCCGACGAGACGGACGGCGCGGGCGCGGCAGCCCCGGACGGGGGCGGCGGTGACGGGGGCGGCGGCGACGGCGACGGGCCGGACGGGGCCGCGGCGCGGCTGGCGGAGTGGCTGGCCGGGGCCGAGCAGCTCGTCGAGCGGTGGTTCACGCTGGAGGACCCGGTGCGGCTGGAGCCCGCGGAGCGGGAGCTGTTCGTGGAGACGGTCTTGGCCTCCGGGCTGAAGCTGCGCGGCGTCATCGACCGCGTCGACGTGGCGCCGACCGGCGAGGTCCGGGTCGTGGACTACAAGACCGGCAAGGCGCCGCCCCCGGAGTACGCCGCCGACGCCCTGTTCCAGATCAAGTTCTACGCGCTCGTGCTGTGGCGGCTGCGCGGCAGCGTCCCGCGCCGGCTGCAGCTGGTCTACCTGGGCAGCGGCGACGTCCTGACGTACGACCCGGACGCGGCCGACCTGCGCGGCGTGGAGCGCAAGGTGCACGCCCTGTGGCAGGCGATCCAGCGGGCGACGGAGAGCGGCGACTGGCGGCCCAGGCCCGGCCGGCTCTGCGACTGGTGCGACTTCAAGGCCGCCTGCCCGTCCTTCGGCGGCACCCCGCCGCCGTATCCGCTTCCCGTCCCCGACCCGGCCGCACCGGGCCTGCCGCAGCCCCGCCCGGCCGGGGACGGGGACGCCGGACAGGGCAGAATGGACACCGCCTGACAGTCCGGTCCGGCCGAGGAAGAGGAGACCCTGTGGCCATCCGCGTCCTGCTCGTCGACGACCAGCCGCTGCTGCGCACCGGCTTCCGCATGATCCTGGAGGCGGAGCAGGACATCGCCGTCGTCGGCGAGGCCGGCGACGGGCTGCAGGCGCTCGACCAGGTCCGGGCGCTGCAGCCGGACGTGGTGCTGATGGACATCCGGATGCCCCGCATGGACGGCGTGGAGGCCACCCGGCAGATCACCGGCGCCGGCCGGGACGGCCCCGCGAAGGTGCTGGTGCTGACCACCTTCGACCTCGACGAGTACGTGGTGGAGGCGCTGCGCGCCGGGGCCAGCGGCTTCCTGCTGAAGGACGCGCCGGCCGGCGAGCTGGTGCAGGCGATCCGCGTGGTCGCCGCGGGGGACGCGATGTTGGCCCCGAGCATCACCAAGCGGCTGCTCGACAAGTTCGCGACCAAGCTGCCGACGGGCGAGCAGGACGTGCCGGACTCCCTGGACACGCTCACCGAGCGCGAGGTCGAGGTGCTCAAGCTGGTGGCCCGCGGGCTGTCGAACGCGGAGATCGCCGCCGACCTGTTCGTCAGCGAGACGACCGTCAAGACGCACGTGGGCCACGTGCTGACCAAGCTGAGCCTGCGCGACCGGGTGCAGGCCGCGGTGTACGCGTACGAGAGCGGACTGGTGCGCCCCGGCGGGTCCTGAGGGACCGGGAGTCTTCCGCCGCGGAGGACTCCGCTCGCCGGGGCGGCACGGATCAGGCCGGGAGGGGCGTCACCGGGCCCGGTGGGCGGTCACTCCGCGCCCTTCGAGATCTCCCAGAACCGGAAGACCGTCGAGGCGTCCAGCGTCCATTCCAGGCCGAGGATGTTCTCCTTGGCCGCCGCGTACTGCTTGCCCTGCCACAGCGGTATCACCGGCAGTTCGTCGGCGACGATGTCCTGCAGCTCGCCGTACGCGTCCACGGTGGCGGTGCGCTCCGACTGCGCCGCGGCCGCCGGGATCAGCTCCCCGGTGATGCGGCCCGGGTCGTAGTTGTTGGCCAGCACGTTGCCCTCGCCGAAGAAGGGCGAGGTGAAGTTGTCGGGGTCCGGGTAGTCCGGCACCCAGCCCTTGACGTACACGCCGTACGCGCCCTGGGCGACGCCCTTCTCGAACTCGTCCAGCGGCACGGACTCCACGTCCGCCTCGAACAGCCCGCTGTCGTTGAGCTGCTTGGCGATCAGCTTGAAGGCCGGCACCGTGCCGGGCCCGTAGCGCTCGGGCGTGGCGTGCAGCGTCACCCGCACCTTCTCGTCGACGCCCGCGTCACGCAGCACCTGCTCGGCCTTCGCCGGGTCGGGCCGGTCGCCGTAGGTGTCGTAGAAGGCGGTGTTGTGGCCGGTGATGCCGGCCGGGACGATCGAGTACAGCTCCTCCGCGGTGCCCTGGTAGACCTCGCGGACGAGCGCGTTGCGGTCGATGAGGTACGCGAACGCCTTGCGCACCGCGGGGTTGCCGGCGACCGGGTCGTCCATGTTGAAGACCAGGTGCTGCACCTCGGCGCTGGTGCCCTCGACGAGCTGGATCTTCTGGCCGGCCCCGGTCTG
The DNA here is from genome assembly GCF_039531005.1 of Streptomyces synnematoformans. Lineage (NCBI taxonomy): Bacteria > Bacillati > Actinomycetota > Actinomycetes > Kitasatosporales > Streptomycetaceae > Streptomyces > Streptomyces synnematoformans. The sequence goes on along the minus strand of NZ_BAAAPF010000013.1, from coordinate 17,149 downwards.
GTCCTGCAGCTCGGCGATGTCCTGCATCGCCAGGCCGCGGTAGGCCAGGTCGACGTCGCCGTTCTCCAGGTCCGCCTTCAGCTCGTCGTCGCCGTTGCCGCCGCCGTACAGCTTCAGCGTCATCCCGGAGTTCTGCACCTCGGCGGTGCCCTGGTAGCCGGAGTTGACGGAGAACACGGCCTCCTTGCCCTCCTGGTAGGAGTCCAGCCTGTACGGTCCCGAGCCGACGGCCTTGTCGCCCTCGCGGAGCTTGTCCTTGGGGTAGGACTCGCTGTCGACGATCGACCCGGCGCCGGAGGCGATCTTCATGGGGAAGGTCGCGTCGGGGTAGCCCAGCCGGAAGGTCACGGTCCGCTCGTCGGGCGTCTCGATCGTTTCGATCGAGTCGAGCATGATGGCGGGGCCCGCGGGGTCGTTGATGCCGAGGGTGCGCTCGAAGGAGAACTTCACGTCCTCGGAGGTGAGTTCCGAGCCGTTGGAGAACGTCAGCCCGTCCTGCAGGGTGCAGGTGTAGACGCGGCTGTCGGCGTCCTCGAAGGAGCACTCCTCGGCCGCCTCCGGCTCGGGCTCCGTGGCGCCCTTGGGGAAGCTCAGCAGGGACTGGAAGACGTTGTTGAACACCAGCCAGGAGCCGGGGTCGTAGCCCGCCGCGGGGTCGATGGCCGTGACCTCGTCGGTCATCCCCATCACCACCGCGTCGCCTGAGCCGGCCCCCGATCCGGAGTCCGAGCCGCAGCCGGCGGCGAGCAGGACGGTGGCCATGGCGGCGCCGAGGGGTGGGGCGAGCCGCTGGACAGCCTTGTTCACGTGTGTGGGTTCCTTCACTCGGGGTCGGTTCTCTGCCGGCGCGGCACTGCCGGTGGCCCCTACTCGCCCAGTCCGCGCCGCAGCTCCCACAGCTGCAGCGTCGACGACGAGTTGAGCGCCCATTCCGCCCCCGTGACGGTGTCGCGCGCCGCGATGTACTGCTTGCCCTGCCAGAGCGGGAGGTACGGGACGTCGATGGCGAGGACGTCCTGGATCTGCTCGAAGCTGTCCGTCGTGCGCTCCCGCTGTGCCTCCTGGCGGGTCCGCGGGATGAGGTCCTCGATGATGGCGCTCGAGTAGTTGTTGTAGGTGAAGTTCTCCTCGCCGACGAACGGTCCGGTGAACGTGTCGGGGTCCGGGAAGTCGGGGTACCAGTGCAGGCCGTACACGGCGTAGCGGTTCTCCGCGTAGTCCTTCTTGTACGTCTCCCAGGTCTCGCCCTTGATGGTGGTGTCGAAGAGTCCGGACTCGTTGAGCTGGTCGCGCAGCTCCTCGAACTCGGTCTTCGTCGTCTCGCCGTAGTGGTCGGTGGTGTAGTTCAGGGTGAGCTTGACGGGCGTCTCGACGCCCGCCTCCCGCAGCCGCTCGCGGGCGCTGTCGACGTCCGGGCGGTCGCCGTAGGCGTCGTGGAAGGAGGTGTTGTGGCCGATGATGCCGCGCGGGATCATCGCGAAGAGCGGGTCGACGGTGCGCTGGTAGACGCCGCGTGCGAGCTTCGTCCTGTCGATCACCTCGGCCATCGCCTGGCGTACGGCCCGGTCCCGGACGGTCGGGTTCTGCACGTCGAAGACGAGGTAGGCGATCTCCGCGCCGGGCGTCTCGTAGAGTCTGATGTCGCCGTCGGTGGCGTCGTCGAGGCGGTTGATCTGCTCCGGCTTCAGGCTACGGCTCATCACGTCGATGTCGCCGCCGGTGATGGCGTCCTCCATGCTCTTGGAGCTGTCGAAGTAGCGGACCTCGACCGCGTCGTTCTGCCGCTCGACCTCGCCCTTGTAGTCGTCGTTGCCGCTGTAGACGGCCTTGGTGGCGACGTCGTCGTCGTGCTCCACCCGCAGGCTGTACGGGCCGGAGCCGGCGATCTCGAAGCCCTCGTAGAGCTGGTCCTTCTCGTAGACCTCGCTGTCGACGATGGCCGCGGCGGGGGTGGCGAGCTTGAGCGGGAACGTCGCGTCCGGCGTCTTGAGGTGGAAGACGACGGTCCGCGCGTCGGGGGTCTCCACGGTGTCGACGTTGGTGAGCAGCGAGAACGGGCCGTTGGGGTACTTGATCTTCAGCATCCGCTCGATCGAGAACTTCACGTCCTCGGCCGTCAGGTCGTGGCCGTTGGTGAACGTCAGGCCGTCGCGGAGCGTGCAGCGGTACTGCTCGCTGCGCCGGTCGGTGAAGACGCACTGCTCGGCGGCGTCGGGCTCGGGCTCCGAGCCCGAACGCGGCATCCGCATCAGCGTCTGGAAGGTGTTGTGCAGCACGTTCCAGGAGTTGATGTCGTACGCGGTCGCCGGGTCGAGCGGGGCGGGGTTCTCGTCCGTCAGCTCCAGCTTGTCGGTGGTGCCCACGGATATCGCGTCGCCGTCTCCGCCGGAGCCGCCCACCATGCCGCAGGAGGCGAGAACCGGGGCGAGCATACCCAGCAGTGCGGGCAGCACCAACGACTTACGAATCATGGTCGGCTTTCTCCCTCTGACGTCCCCGGAGAGATTAGCCGCAGCACCCAGCCGGGCCGGGCAGCAGGGAAGTTGAGAAGGAATCACGCGCCGATTACGCCCGGCACTCTGCCGATAACCGGACGCGGGAACAATGGCCGCGAACCCTCATCAAACCGGGCACAGGGCGGCCCGACAGGGACCTCTCAGGCCGCCTTCAGCACAGTCCACCCTGCCTGTCGAGAGCTGTGCACGTGAGAAAGCTCACCCTGTCGAATCCGCGCCCCGCAGCCGCAATGGGGTAAGAGCTTTCGTCACGCACAATACATGTGCCGCTGCGCGGAGTTTCTCCGCCGCTTTCTCACCGGAGGCGCTCGACCACGGAGCGGAGAAGAGGGAGATCGACTTCCGTGAGGGAGCGCACGAGGTGCCGTCCCGGCGCGGGCTCGATGGGCGCCACCGACGGCACCGCCACGACGGCGCAGCCGGCCGCCTCCGCCGCCGTCACGCCGGTGAGGGTGTCCTCCACCACGGCGCAGCGCCGCGGGTCGGCGCCGAGGGCGGCGGCGGCGTGCAGGTACGGGTCGGGGTGGGGCTTCGTCCGCGGGATCTCGTCGCCGGCGACGGTGAACTGGAAGGACTCCGGGCCCAGCGAGCGCAGCACCCGGTCGATGATGCGCCGGTGGGAGGCGGAGACCAGGGCCGTGGGCACGTCGTGCGCGGCGAGTTCGGTGAGCAGCCGGCGGGCGCCGGGCATGAGGGGCACGTTGCCGTCGACCAGCTCCTCGAAGCGGGTGTTCAGCCGGGTGGTCAGCTCGGGCAGCGCGATGTCGGCGCCGGTCGAGGCGATGAGGTAGGCGGCGCTGCGCGACATCGGGCCGCCGACGACGACCTGGCGCTGCTCCTCGTTCAGCGTGTGGCCGAACTCGGCGAAGACCGAGACCTCGGCGGCCCACCAGAAGCCCTCCGTGTCGACCAGGGTGCCGTCCATGTCGAGCAGCACGGCCTGCGGCGTCGTCCCGCGGGCGGAGCGCACGCGGCGGACCGGGGCGGTGCCCTCGGCCGTTCGGGTGCCTTCAGCGGGGATGCTGCTGGTCATCCGCTCACCTCCCTCGAAGGGGCGCAAAGGCCGGCCGCCAGCGGCGACCGGCCTGTTCCGGACGGACCAGTGTAGGCCGACGGTCCGGAATGCGCCCGGCGAGACGGCCGGGGCGCGCTCAGCGGGCGTTGAAGTACTTCGCCTCGGGGTGGTGGATCACGATCGCGTCCGTGGACTGCTCCGGGTGCAGCTGGAACTCCTCGGAGAGCTGCACGCCGATCCGCTCCGGCTCCAGCAGCCCGGCGATCTTCGCCCGGTCCTCCAGGTCCGGGCAGGCGCCGTAGCCGAGCGAGAACCGGGCGCCGCGGTACTTCAGCGCGAACATGTCCTCGATCTCCGCCGGGTCCTCGCCGCCGTAGCCCAGCTCGGCGCGTACCCGCGCGTGCCAGTACTCCGCCAGCGCCTCGGCGAGCTGCACGGAGAGCCCGTGCAGCTCCAGGTACTCGCGGTACGAGTCGGCGGCGAACAGCTCGGCGGTGGCCTCGCCGATCCTGGAGCCGACGGTGACGATCTGGAACCCGACGACGTCCGTCTCGCCGGACTCCTCCGGCCGGAAGAAGTCCGCGAGGCACAGCCGCCGCCCGCGCCGCTGCCGCGGGAAGGTGAAGCGGGTGCGCTCGCTGCCGTCCTCGCCCAGGACGATCAGGTCGTCGCCCTTGGAGACGCACGGGAAGTAGCCGTAGACGACGGCCGCCTCCAGGAGGTTTCCGGTCTGCAGCCGGTCCAGCAGCCCGCGCAGCCGCGGCCGGCCCTCGGTGGCGACCAGGTCCTCGTACGAGGGGCCGTCGCCGCCGCGCGGCGCCTTCAGCCCCCACTGGCCCTTGAACAGCGCGCCCTCGTCCAGCCAGGAGGCGTAGTCGGCCTGCTGGATCCCCTTGACGACCCGGGTGCCCCAGAACGGCGGGGCCGGCACGGGGACGTCGGTGGCCACGTCGGAGCGGGCGGGAGCGCCCTCGTCCGGCTCGGCGGGCGCGGGCGTGGCGGCGCGTACCCGGCGGGGGCGCAGCTCGGGCAGCTCGACGCCGGGGATGCCGCGCTTGACGCCGATGAGGGCGTCCATGAGGCGCAACCCCTCGAAGGCGTCGCGGGCGTAGCGGACCTCGCCCTCGTAGACCTCGTGGAGATCCTGCTCGACGTACGCGCGGGTGAGCGCGGCGCCGCCGAGGATCACCGGGAAGCGGGAGGCCAGCCGGCGCTGGTTCAGCTCCTCCAGGTTCTCCTTCATGATCACCGTGGACTTCACCAGCAGCCCGGACATCCCGATCACGTCCGCCGCGTGCTCCTCGGCGGCCTCCAGGATGGCCGAGACCGGCTGCTTGATACCGAGGTTGACCACGTTGTAGCCGTTGTTGGACAGGATGATGTCGACGAGGTTCTTGCCGATGTCGTGCACGTCGCCGCGCACGGTGGCCAGCACGATCGTGCCCTTGCCGGAGCCGCCCTCGCCGTCCTCGACCTTCTCCATGTGCGGCTCCAGATAGGCGACCGCGGTCTTCATCACCTCGGCGGACTGCAGCACGAACGGCAGCTGCATCTGCCCGGAGCCGAACAGCTCGCCGACCACCTTCATGCCGTCGAGCAGCGTCTCGTTGACGATGTCCAGGGCCGGCCGCTCCTCAAGGGCGGCGTCGAGGTCGGCCTCCAGGCCGTTCTTCTCGCCGTCGATGATCCGCCGCTTCAGCCGCTCCGCGAGCGGCAGCGCGGCCAGCTCCTCGGCCCTGCCGGCCTTCATCGACTTGGTGTCGACGCCCTCGAACAGCTCCAGGAGGCGCTGCAGGGGGTCGTACGCGGGCTCGTCGCCCTGCGCCGGGCGGCGCCGGTCGTGGATGAGGTCGAGGCAGACCTGGACCTCCTCCTCCGCCAGCCGGGCGATCGGCAGGATCTTGCTGGCGTGCACGATCGCCGAGTCGAGGCCGGCCTTGACGCACTCGTCGAGGAAGACGGAGTTGAGCACGACCCGGGCGGCGGGGTTGAGACCGAAGGAGATGTTCGACAGGCCGAGCGTGGTCTGCACGTCGGGGTGGCGGCGCTTGAGTTCGCGGATCGCCTCGATGGTGGCGACGCCGTCGCCGCGGGACTCCTCCTGGCCGGTGCAGATGGTGAACGTCAGGCAGTCGATGAGGATGTCGGACTCGTGGATGCCCCAGTTGCCGGTGAGGTCGGCGATCAGCCGCTCGGCGATGGCGACCTTGTGCTCGGCGGTGCGCGCCTGGCCCTCCTCGTCGATGGTCAGCGCCATCAGCGCGGCGCCGTGCTCCCGGGCGAGCGCGGTGACACGCGCGAAGCGCGAGTCGGGGCCGTCGCCGTCCTCGTAGTTGACGGAGTTGATGACGGCCCGGCCGCCGAGCTTCTCCAGCCCGGCGCGGATCACGTCGACCTCGGTGGAGTCCAGCACGACGGGCAGCGTCGAGGCGGTCGCGAAGCGGCCGGCCAGCTCGGCCATGTCGGCGACGCCGTCGCGGCCGACGTAGTCGACGCACAGGTCCAGCATGTGGGCGCCCTCGCGGATCTGGTCGCGGGCCATCTCCACGCAGTCGTCCCAGCGGCCTTCGAGCATGGCGGTGCGGAACTTCTTCGAGCCGTTGGCGTTGGTGCGTTCGCCGATCGCCAGGTACGAGGTGTCCTGGCGGAACGGCACCGTCTGGTACAGCGACGCGGCGCCCGGCTCGGGCCGGGGCGTGCGCTCGGCCGGCCGCTCCTCGCGCACCCGCTCGACCAGCTGCCGCAGGTGCTCGGGGGTGGTGCCGCAGCAGCCGCCGACCAGGGACAGCCCGTACTCGCGTACGAACGTCTCCTGGGCGTCGGCCAGTTCGCCGGGGGTGAGCGGGTAGTGGGCGCCGTCCTTGCCGAGGACCGGGAGCCCGGCGTTGGGCATGCAGGACAGCGGCACCCGGGAGTGCCGGGCGAGATAGCGCAGGTGCTCGCTCATCTCGGCGGGGCCGGTGGCGCAGTTCAGCCCGATCATGTCGATGCCCAGCGGCTCCAGCGCGGTGAGCGCGGCGCCGATCTCGCTGCCGAGCAGCATGGCGCCGGTGGTCTCGACGGTCACCGAGCAGATGAGCGGCAGGTCGGCGCCGGTGGCGGCGAGCGCACGGCGGGCGCCGAGGACGGCGGACTTGGTCTGCAGCAGGTCCTGCGTGGTCTCGACGAGCAGTGCGTCGGCGCCGCCGGCGATCATGCCCTCGGCGTTCTGCTGGTACGCGTCACGCAGGGTGCCGTACCCGATGTGGCCCAGCGTCGGCAGCTTCGTGCCCGGGCCCATGGAGCCGAGGACCCAGCGCTGCCGGCCGTCGCCGGCGGTGTGCGCGTCGGCGGACTCGCGGGCGATGCGCACGCCGGCCTCGGACAGCTCGAAGATCCGGTCCTCGATGTCGTATTCGCCAAGGGCGGCGTGGTTGGCGCCGAAGGTGTTGGTCTCCACGCAGTCGACGCCGGCCGCGAAGTACTCGTCGTGCACCGAGCGCACGATGTCGGGGCGGGTGACGTTGAGGATCTCGTTGCAGCCTTCGAGTTGCTGGAAGTCCGCCAGCGTGGGTTCCTGGGCCTGGAGCATGGTGCCCATGGCGCCGTCGGCCACCACCACGCGGGAGGCGAGTGCCTCGCGGAGCGCGGCGGCGCGGGTCTGCTGGCTGGCTGCGGGCTGGGCTGGCTGCGAGGCCATGGGGATACTCCCTCGTTGCGACGGCTGTCGGCTATGCGCGGCCCGCGAGGGACCGGTGCACGGCCCCAGGGTATCGGCCTGAGGCGGTGCGGCGCGGGCTGTCCCACTACCCGGACCCTGCCGGTTTGCAGGGTTTTCCGGCGGGCTCGGGCAGGTTCGCCCCTTCCGGGGTCTTCCCAGACCGCCCCCCTGCGGCGTGACAATGACCGATACTGTTCAGCATTGTCGACCCAGCGGTCTTATGGAGGAGGACCTTCCGTGGCACGGAACATCCAGTCGCTCGAGCGAGCGGCTGCGGTGCTGCGCCTGCTGGCCGGAGGAGATCGGCGGCTGGGCCTGTCGGACATCGCCTCGACGCTGGGCCTGGCCAAGGGCACGGCGCACGGCATCCTGCGCACGCTGCAGCAGGAGGGGTTCGTCGAGCAGGACCCGGTCTCCGGGCGCTACCAGCTCGGCGCCGAGCTGCTGCGGCTGGGAAACAGCTACCTCGACGTGCACGAGCTGCGCGCCCGCGCCCTGCCCTGGACCGACGACCTGGCCCGCGCCAGCGGCGAGAGCGTCCACCTCGGCGTGCTGCACCACCAGGGCGTGCTGATCGTCCACCACGTCTTCCGGCCCGACGACAGCCGGCAGGTGCTGGAGATAGGCGCCATGCAGCCGCTGCACAGCACGGCGCTGGGCAAGGTCCTGTGCGCCGTGGACCCGGTGGCGCACGCCGAGGCCGCGGAGGGCGACCGCAAGGCGCTCACGCCCGCCACCGTCACGGAGGCGGCCGAATTCGAACAGATCCTGGAGCTGACCCGGGCCCGCGGCTGGGGCTCGGACGTCGAGGAGACCTGGGACGGCATCGCCTCCGTCGCCGCCCCCGTACGCGACCGCCGCGGCATGCCCGTCGGCGCGGTGGGCGTCACCGGCGCGGTGGAGCGCCTCTGCCCCGGCGGGGAACTGCGGCCCGATCTGGTGGCCGCGGTGCGCGACTGCGCCCGGGCGGTGGCCCGGGACCTGGGCGCCGGGCGCTTCTGAGCGCGGCGGCCCCCGCGTCGCCGATTCCTTTGTTTTCCCGTCACCGGCCCTTGACGTGCCTGTGACGTGGCGGAACACTGCCGTGCACCGGTCGGCATTGTCGAACGCCTGACGACAGTTTTGACGTATGGTGTTATTCGCGGACCGTGATCCACATACGGACAACCCAGGACAAAGGAGTCGCGGGATGAACCCGTCCAACTGGGATATCTTCACCGGCGAGGTCGTGGGAACGGCCTTGCTGATCCTCCTCGGTGGCGGCGTGGTCGCCGCCATCACCTTCAAGAAGTCCAAGGCATACCAGGCGGGCTGGGTCGCTATCTCCCTCGGCTGGGGTTTCGCGGTCATGACCGGGGCGTACGTGGCCGCCGGCGTGTCCGGTGCCCATCTCAACCCGGCGGTGACCCTCGGTCTGGCGATCAAGGGCGACACCGACTGGGGCGACGTGCCGCTGTACATCGCTTCCGAGACGCTCGGCGCGATGATCGGCGCGGCGCTGGTATGGCTGGCGTACTACGGCCAGTTCCGCGACCACCTCACCGACCCGGAGGTGGTCGGCGATCGCCGGGACGGGGAGCCCAAGGCGATCGAGGCCATGGAGAAGGGCGCGGGACCGGTGCTCGGCATCTTCTCCACCGGCCCCGAGATCCGTAACCCGGTGCAGAACGTGATGACCGAGATCATCGGCACCTTCGTCCTCGTCATCGCCATCCTGACCCAGGGCCTCAACCAGGAGGGCAACGGCCTCGGCCCGCTCGGCGTGCTGATCGTCGCTCTGGTCGTGGCCAGCATCGGTCTCTCCCTCGGCGGCCCCACCGGCTACGCCATCAACCCCGCGCGCGACCTCGGGCCGCGCATCGTCCACGCCCTGCTGCCGCTGCCCAACAAGGGCGGTTCCGACTGGAGCTACGCGTGGGTCCCCATCGTCGGCCCGCTGATCGGCGGCGCCCTCGCGGGCGGACTCTACGAACTCGCCTTCGCCTGAGCCGGCGCGTCCCGCCCGGCCGCCGGGCGGGACGGCGCACGGCTGCACCCCGACCCAAGCCGAAACAACGACGTATCGGAGCGACATGACCGACGCACACACCGCAGGCCCGTTCATTGCGGCTATCGACCAGGGGACGACTTCCAGCCGGTGCATCGTGTTCGACACCGACGGCCGGATCGTGTCGGTGGACCAGAAGGAACACGAACAGATCTTCCCCAAGCCCGGCTGGGTCGAGCACAACGCCGCCGAAATCTGGCGCAACGTCCAGCAGGTCGTGGACGGCGCCGTCGCCAAGGCCGGCATCACCAGCGCGGACGTGAAGGCCATCGGCATCACCAACCAGCGCGAGACCACCCTGCTGTGGGACAAGCACACCGGCGAGCCCGTCGCCAACGCCATCGTCTGGCAGGACACCCGGACCGCGGAACTCTGCCGCCAGCTCGGCGGCGCCGAGGGCCAGGACCGCTTCCGCGCCGCCACCGGCCTGCCGCTGGCCTCCTACTTCGCCGGCCCCAAGATCCGCTGGCTCCTCGACAACACCCCCGGCCTGCGCGCCCGCGCCGAGGCCGGCGACATCCTCTTCGGCACCATGGACTCCTGGGTCATCTGGAACCTCACCGGCGGCCCCGGACGCGGCGTCCACGTCACCGACGTCACCAACGCCTCCCGCACCATGCTCATGAACCTGGAGACCCTCGACTGGGACGCGGGCATCCTCGACGCGATGGGCGTGCCCGCCGCGGTGCTGCCCGAGATCCGCTCCTCCGCGGAGGTCTACGGCCGCGCCGCCTCCGGCACGCTCACCGGCATCCCGGTGGCCTCGGCGCTGGGCGACCAGCAGGCCGCCCTGTTCGGCCAGACCTGCTACGCCCAGGGCGAGGCCAAGTCCACCTACGGCACCGGCACCTTCCTGCTGATGAACACCGCCGACGAGCCGGTCCACTCGGAGAACGGGCTGCTGACCACCGTCGGCTACCGCATCGGCGACCAGCCCGCCGTGTACGCCCTGGAAGGCTCCATCGCCATCACCGGCGCCCTGGTGCAGTGGATGCGCGACCAGATGGGCATCATCTCCACCGCCGCCGAGATCGAGACCCTGGCGCTCAGCGTCGAGGACAACGGCGGCGCCTACTTCGTGCCCGCCTTCTCCGGCCTGTTCGCGCCCTACTGGCGTGACGACGCCCGCGGGGTGATCGCGGGCCTGACGCGGTACGTGACCAAGGCCCACCTGGCGCGTGCGGTGCTGGAGGCGACCGCCTGGCAGACCCGCGAGATCGTCGACGCGATGACCAAGGACTCCGGCGTCGAGCTGACCTCGCTGAAGGTCGACGGCGGCATGACCGCCAACAACCTGCTGATGCAGACCCTCGCCGACGTCCTCGACGCCCCCGTCGTCCGCCCCCTCGTCGCCGAGACCACCTGCCTGGGCGCCGCCTACGCCGCCGGTCTGGCCGTCGGCTTCTGGCCGGACACCGACGCGCTGCGCGCCAACTGGCGGCGCGCCGCCGAGTGGACTCCGCGTATGGACGAGGCCACCAGGGAACGCGAGTACAACGACTGGCTCAAAGCGGTCCAGCGCACCATGGGCTGGATCGAGGACAAGGAGTAGCGACGATGACCCTCCCGCAGACCGTCCCAGCCGCGATACCCGCGCTCGGGACGCACCCGACTGCCGGCCGCACCCCGGGCCGCGCGGAGACGCGGGACCTGCTCGACCGGGCGACGTACGACCTCCTGGTCATCGGCGGCGGGATCCTGGGCACCTCGGTGGCCTGGCACGCCGCGCAGTCGGGCCTGCGGGTGGCGATGGTGGACGCCGGCGACTTCGCCGGCGCCACCTCGTCCGCGTCCTCCAAGCTCGTCCACGGCGGCATCCGCTACCTGCAGAACGGCGCGGTGAAGCTGGTGGCCGAGAACCACCACGAGCGCCGGGTGCTGGCCCGCGACGTAGCGCCGCACCTGGTCAACCCGCTCCCCTTCTACCTGCCGCTCTACAAGGGCGGCCCGCACGGCGCCGCCAAGCTCGGCGCCGGCGTCTTCGCGTACTCCGCGCTGTCCGCCTTCCGCGACGGCGTCGGACACCTCATCACCCCCGGCCGCGCGGCCCGGGCCGTCCCCGCGCTGCGCACGGAGGGGCTCAAGGCGGTCGCGGTCTTCGGCGACCACCAGATGAACGACTCGCGGATGGCGGTCATGACCGTACGGGCCGCGGTCGGCGCCGGCGCCGTCGTCCTCAACCACGCCGAGGTCACCGGGCTGCGGTTCACCCACGGCCAGGTGACGGGGGCGGAGCTGCGGGACCGGCTGAGCGGCGCCGAGTTCGGCGTGGACGCCCGGCTGGTGCTCAACGCCACCGGGCCGTGGGTGGACCACCTGCGGCGCATGGAGGACCCGGCCGCGGCCCCGTCCATCCGGCTCTCCAAGGGCGCGCACGTCGTGCTCCGGCGGCGCTCGCCGTGGCGCGCCGCGATGTCGACGTGGGTGGACAGGTACCGCGTCACGTTCGCGCTGCCGTGGGAGGACCAGCTGCTGCTGGGCACCACGGACGAGGCGTACGAGGGCGACCCGGCCGACGTGCGCCCGACGGACGCCGACATCACGCAGATCCTCGACGAGGCGTCGCTGTCGGTGGCCGCCGAGGACCTGTCGCCCGACCTCGTGACGTACACCTTCGCCGGGCTGCGGGTGCTGCCGGGCGGGCCCGGCGGCACGGAGCAGGCCAGGCGGGAGACGGTCGTCACGGAGGGCTCCGGCGGCATGCTGTCGGTGGCGGGCGGCAAGTGGACGACGTACCGGCACATCGGCCGGATGGTGCTGAGCAGGCTCGCCGGGGAGCACGGCGGCGCGATCGCCGAGGACATGCAGCCGGTGAAGTCCCTGGTACGGCACACCCCGCTGCCCGGCGTGGCAAATCCCGACGCGGTGGCGCACCGGCTGCTCGTCGACCGCGACCCGGGCCACCGCATGGCCCCCGACACCGCCCGCCAGCTGGCCACGCACTACGGGTCTCTGTCCTTCGACATCGCCCGCCTGGTCAACGACGACCCGGACCTGGGCGAGCGCATTCACCCGGATGGGCCCGAGATCTGGGCGCAGGTGGTCTACGCTCGCGACCACGAGTGGGCCGAGACGGAGGACGACGTGCTGCGCCGCCGGACGACGGTGACGATCCGCGGTCTGGACACCGGCGCGGTGCGGGCGCGGGTGCGGGAGCTGCTCGCGCGCAAGCAGGCCTGACCCGGCCGGGCAGACAGACAGACGGGCAGACAGACAGACGGGCAGGCAGACAGACAGGCAGGCACAGCGGCCGGCAGCGGTCCGCTGACCGGGGGGAGGGGCACCGCGGAGGCGCCTCTCCCCCGCCCAGCCCGCCCCCGGTGCGATTCGTGCCGTCCCGTGGGGCCCGCAGGCCACACGCGGGTCATAATGGAGGCGCGCAGACATCGGATGTCTGGGTCAGGGAGGGCGGCGAGATGGCGGTCACGGACGAGGCGATCGAGAAGATCAAAGGGATGATCGTCTCCGGGAAGCTGCGGCCGGGCGACCGGCTGCCCAAGGAGAGCGAGCTGGCGGCCGACCTCGGCCTGTCCCGCAACTCGCTGCGCGAGGCGGTGCGCGCGCTCGCGCTGATACGCATCCTCGACGTGCGGCAGGGCGACGGCACGTACGTCACGAGCCTCGATCCCCAGCTGCTGCTGGAGGCGATGAGCTTCGTCGTCGACTTCCACCGCGACGACACCGTGCTGGAGCTGCTGGCCGTACGCCGGATCCTGGAGCCCGCCGCCACCGCCCTGGCCTGCACCGGCATCGCGGAACAGGAGCTGGACGCGCTGGAGGCGGAGCTGGCCGAGCTGGGCGAGGACCCGTCGGTGGAGGAACTGGTCCGCGCCGACCTGGAGTTCCACCGCCGGATCGTGCAGGCGTCGGGGAACTCCGTGCTCAGCTCGCTGCTGGAGGGGCTGTCGGGGCCGACGGCCCGGGCCCGGATCTGGCGCGGCCTGACGCAGGAGGACGCCGTACGGCGCACGCTCACCGAGCACCGCGCGATCCTTGAGGCCATGCGCGGCCGGGACGCGGAGGCGGCGCGGTCCTGGGCGACGGTGCACATCGCGAGCGTGGAGCAGTGGCTGCGCCGGACGCTGTGACGCGGTGACGCGGTGACGCGGTGACGCCGCGATGCGGCGACGCCGGGCGCGGCGGCGGACCGGCCGCGGCGCCCGGCTCGGGCGTCAGTCCATACGGTAGATGCGGCGGGCGTTGCCGCCGAACACCGCCTCCCGCTCGGCCGCCGTCAGGTCCGCCGTCGCCTCCTCGGCCAGCTCGACCACGCGGCCGTACGTGGCCGCCAGCGTGCACACCGGCCAGTCCGAGCCGAACAGGATCCGCTCCGGCCCGAACACGTCGATCACGTGCCGGGCGTACGGCAGCACGTCCGCCGGCCGCCAGTTCTCCCAGTCCGCCTGCGTGACCAGCCCGGACAGCTTGCAGCTGACGTGCGGCAGCCGGGCCAGCTCCGCGACCAGGTCCGCCCACGGCTGCCACTCCCCCGCCGCGATCGGCGGCTTGCCCGCGTGGTCGAGCACGAACCGGGTCTGCGGCACCGCGCGCGCGGCGGCGATCGCGGCGGGCAGCTCCCGCGGGGTCACGAGCAGGTCGAAGGCGAACTCCGCCGCGCCCGCGAGCCCCAGCGCCCGCAGCACGTCGGGGCGTTCGAGCCACCGCGGGTCGGGCTCGTCGGCCACCTGGTGGCGCAGCGCCTGGAACCGCGGCGGCTGGTGGAGGAAGGTGTCCCCGTCCAGCGCGGGCGAGGTCAGGTCGAGCCAGCCGCAGACCAGGCCCACGGGCGGGTCCGGCTCGCGGCACAGCTCCAGCGACTCCTCGTACGAGGACGAGGACTGCACCACCACCGTGGCGTCGACACCGTGCTCGTCGAGATGCGGCCGCAGGTCGGCGAGGGTGAAGGTGCGCCGCAGCGGGTCGGCCCAGGGGCCGTTCTGCCACGGCTGCGGGCGCCGGGTGATGTCCCAGAGGTGGTGGTGGGCGTCGATGCGCGGCACGGTCAGCCTCCCGCGGGCGTCGTCGGCAGCGGCAGGTCGGCGTCGAGGAGCCCGCGTTCGACGAGCGCGGGCCAGAGCCCGGCGGGGATGTCGTACGCGAACATCTCCGCGTTCTCCACGACGTCCCGCGGCCGGGAGGCGCCGGGGACCACCGAGACGACCGCCGGGTGCGCGAACGGGAAGCGCAGCGCGGCCGCCTTCAGCGGCACCCCGAACTCGCCGCACACCTCGGCGATGCCGCGCGCCCGCGCCACCACCTCCGCCGGTGCCGCGCCGTAGTGGTAGCGCCCGCCGGGCCGCGGGTCGGCGAGCAGCCCGGTGTTGTAGACGCCGCCGACGACGACGGCGGTGCCGCGCCGCTCGCAGACCGGGAGCAGGTCGTCGTACGCGCTGCGCTCCAGCAGCGTCCAGCGGCCGGCGCACAGCACCACGTCGACGTCGAGGTCGGCGACGAGCCGGCCCAGGTGGTCGCTGTAGTTCATGCCGAAGCCGATGGCGCCGACGACCTTCTCCGCCTTCAGCTCCGCGAGCGCGGCGAAGGCGGTCTCGTACACCTGCGGCAGGTGGTTCTCGACGTCGTGGAGGTACGCGATCTCCACGCGGTCGGTCCCCAGCCGTTCCAGCGACGACTCCAGCGTCGCCCGGATCCCGTCCCTGCCGAGGTCCCACACCCGGCCGCGGGCGGGGGTGTCGACGAAGTCGTGGGCGGGCTCGGTCTCGCCGGGGCCGAGGGCCCGCAGCCGCCGGCCGACCTTGGTGGACACGGTGTACGAGTCCCGCGGCCGGCCCGCCAGCGCGCGGCCGAGGCGCTCCTCCGACAGCCCGACGCCGTAGTGCGGCGCGGTGTCGAAGTAGCCGTAGCCGTGCGCGAACGCGGTGTCGACGATCTCGGCCGCCGTGGCGTCCGGCATCGCCCGGTAGAGGTTGCCGAGGTTGGCGCAGCCGAGGCCGAGCCTGGGTATGGGGCGCATCCGCCGCCTCTCTCAGTCCTGTTTCTCGCCGCTGACAAACCGGGAAACGACCAGGGCGACGATGATGATCGCCCCGTTGAGGAACTTCGTCCACTCCGCCGGCACGCCGGCGAGCGTCATCACGTTGATGACGAGCTGGAGCGTCAGCACGCCGGTCAGCGCGCCGAAGAGGGTGCCGCGGCCGCCGCGCAGGCTGATGCCGCCGATGACGGCCGCGGCGAACACCTGGAAGATCATGTCCTTGCCCTGGCCGGCGGAGACCGAGCCGTAGTGGCCGGTGTAGAGCACGCCCGCGAAGGCGGCGAGCATGCCGCCGATGGCCAGCACGATCCACGTGATGCGGTCCACCCGGATGCCGGCCGCGCGCGCCGCCTCCGGGTTGCCGCCGATGGCGTACAGGGCGCGCCCGTGCCGCAGGTAGCCCAGCATCAGGCCGCCGATCGCGTACAGGCCGAGGCAGACGTAGACGGCGGCGGGCACGCCGAGCCAGCTCTCCTTGCCGAGGTAGGCGAAGGACTCGGGCACCTCGATGATCGACTTGCCGCCGGTGATGCCCTCGTGCAGGCCGCGCAGCATGACGAGCATGCCGAGCGTGGCGATGAAGCCGTTGACCCTGAGCTTGAGTATGAGGAAGCCGTTGAAGAGGCCGATGACGGCGCCGACCAGGAGGCACAGGAAGATCGACGTGCCGGACGGCAGCAGCTCGATACCGGTGAACCGGCCGCCCTCGGCGGGCAGGACGAGCCAGAGGGCGATCACCGGTGCGACGCCGATCGTCGACTCCAGCGACAGGTCCATCCGGCCGCTGATGAGGATCAGCGCCTGCGCCAGCACCAGCAGCCCCAGCTCGGTGGACTGCTGGACGACGCCGATGAGGTTGTCGGAGGTCAGGAACGCGGGCGAGACGATGAAGCCGATCACGCCGAGCACGAAGATGACGGGCACGAGCGAGAAGTCGCGCCAGCGGCCGAGATCGATCTCCAGGCCGCCGAGCTGCAGCTGCGGCTTCTTCTCCACCGCCGCGGTGCCCTCGGTCGCGGCGGCCGGCCGCGCTGTCGACGTTGGCCCTGTCATGCTTCCTGCCCCTTCTCCGGCTGGTCCGGTTCGTCTGACTGGTCTGGCCGGCCGGGCCGGTCGCGGTCGGGCCGGCCGGCGTGGTCCGGCCGTTCACGGTGGCCGGGTTCGATGCCCTCCATGGCGGCGACCAGCTCCCGGTCGGTCCAGCCGCCGCCGAACTCCGCGACGACGCGCCCGTGGAAGAGCGCGAGCACGCGGTCGCAGACGCGCAGGTCGTCCAGCTCGTCGGAGACGATGACGGCGCCGCTGCCGCTCTCGGCCACCCGGCGGACGACGCCCAGCAGCGCGTCCTTGGACTTCACGTCCACGCCCGCGGTCGGCTTGATCGCCACCAGCACGCCGGGGTCCCGGGCGAGCGCCCGGGCGATGACGACCTTCTGCTGGTTGCCGCCGGACAGCCCGTCGACGTCCTGGCCGGGGCCCGAGGTCTTGATGTCCAGCGACTCGATCATGCGCTGGGCGAACCGGCGGGTGCGCGAGGGCAGCACGGTGCCGTACGGGCCGAGCTGATCGGCGACGGTGAGCGTGGCGTTCTCGGCGACGCTGCGGCCGGGCACCAGGCCCTGCTGGTGCCGGTCCTCGGGCACGTACCCGATGCCGGCCTCCAGCGCGTGCGGCACGCTGCCGGTGCGCACGGCGGCGCCGCGCACCTCGACCGCGCCGTCGTCGGGGGCCCGCATGCCGACGAGGGTCTCGCCGATCGCGGTGTTCCCGCTGGCGGCGGCGCCGGCGAGGCCGACGATCTCGCCGGCGCGCACGGCGAGGTCCAGCGGCACGTACGCGCCGGCCACGGCCAGCGCCCGCGCCCGCAGCACGGGCTCCG
>NZ_BAAAPF010000012.1:0-50890 GCF_039531005.1 Streptomyces synnematoformans | reverse complement strand
CGCGGCGCGCAGGGTGCCGGCCTGGCGCAGCGCGTCGGCACCGGCGGCCACAGGGGCGAGTACGGACAGGGCGAGGGCCAGGGCGGCCGGCGTCCAGGCGCCGTGGAGCCGGCCGCCGGTGGTGGCGGCACCGGCGGCGACGACGCCGACGAGGGCGAGGACGACCAGCACGTCCTGGACGGCGGCGAAGGCGCCCTCGTGCCGTGCCTCGGCACGCTGCGCAGCGGTGAGCCGGCGGCCGGCGGCGGCGAGCTGGGCGCGGCGGCGGTCGAGGGCGCCGTGGGCGAGGAGTTCGCGGATGCCGTCGACGGTGTCCACCGCGTCGGCGGACAGCCGGGCGGTCGCGGCCCTGGTGACCTCGCCGCGGGCCGTACGGCCGCCGGTCCCGAGCAGCGCGTGGGCCACCAGCGCGGCCGCGGCGGCCAGGGCGGCGGCCAGCAGCCAGGGGTCGAGCAGGCCGAGGACGGCCGCACCGGCGGCGAAGACGAGGGCGGAGGCGAGGAGCTGGGCGATGGTGTGGGCGTAGAAGAACTCCAGCGCCTCGATGTCGTTCATGGCGGTCGCGGCCAGGTCCCCGCTGCGGCGCCTGGCGATCCGGGCGGGGGCGCTGCGGGCGAGACCGTCGTAGACGCTGACGCGCAGGCGGGCCAGGACGCGGTAGGCCAGGTCGTGGGAGAGGTCCAGCTGCCGCCAGGTGGCGACCGCGCGCAGCAGCACCAGTCCGGCGAGGGCGCCGACGGTGGCGCCGTCCGGGGCGGTGCCGTCGATGACGGCCTGCCCGGTGGCGTGGGCGAGCCAGGTGCCGAGGACGACGAGGGAGGCCTGGTCGGTCAGGCAGGCGGCGGCGGTGCGCGCCGCCATGGCCCGGTGCGGGCGCAGGGCGGGCAGCAGGCGCCGCAGCGCTCGCCGCGGCGGGCCCTCCGGCGGGGCGGGCGTCGCCGATTGCTGGTCCATGCTTCCTCCCGCCCGTCAGGGCTGCAGGTCTGCGGCGGCGAGCGCGGCGTACGTGCCGCCGTCGTCGGTGAGGCTGCGGTGGTCGCCGACCGCGTCGAGCCGGCCGCGGTCGAGGACGACGATGTGGTCGGCATGCCGTACGGCGGCCAGGCGGTGGGCGACGATCAGGCAGGTGCGGCCGTGCGTGAGCCGCCGCAGCGCCTGGGTGATACGGGTCTCGCGGGCCTCGTCGACGGCGCTGGTGGCCTCGTCCAGGATCAGTACCGGCGCGTCGGAGAGCAGCGCGCGGGCGAGGGCCAGCCGTTGGCGCTGGCCGCCGGAGAGAGTCGCCCCGCGCTCGCCGAGTACGGTGGCGTAACCGGCGGGCAGCGCCGCGATCTCGTCGTGGATCCCGGCATCGAGGCACGCCGCGGCCAACTCCTCCTCGCTCGCGTCCGGGCGGGCCAGTCGCAGGTTGTCGGTGACGGAGGCGTGGAAGAGGTAGGTGTCCTGGGCGACGACGGCTATTCCGCGGCGCAGCGCGTCCAGTGCGAGGTCGCGGATGTCGGTGCCGTCGAGCCGGACGGCGCCGGCGTCGGGGTCGTGATGGCGCTGCAGGAGCGCGAGCAGCGTCGATTTGCCCGCCCCCGACGGGCCGACGAGAGCGGTGGTGCGCCCGGCCGCGCAGGTGAACGTGACGCCGGCCAGGGCGGGCCGGGCGGCGCCGGGGTACGTGAACGTCACGTCGGCGAAGGTCAGGGCCGGCGCCGTGGTCCAGCCCCGGCGCAGCGTGCCGGTGTCGGGGACGGCGGGCCGGGCGGTGCGCAGGGCGGCGATGCCGTCGGCGGCGGAGACGCCGAGGTAGCCGGCGTGCCACTCGCGCGACAGGTCGCGCAGCGGCCGGAAGCACTCGGAGGCGAGCATCAGCAGCAGGTACGTCTCGGCTCCGGTGGCGTTGCCGGTGGCGGCGGAGACGCAGGCCAGGAGGACGGAGACGAGCGTGCCCGCCTGGATGGCCAGGTCGGTCAGGGCCGTGTCCACCAGGGAGACGCGAAGCTTGGCAACCGTGGCCCGGTGCATCTGCGCGGAACGCTCCTCCAGCGCGGCGCGCTTGCGGCCCACGGCCCCGGCGGCGCGCAGCACCGGCATGTGCTGCAGCGCCTCAAGGTAGTCGGCGGCCAGGTGCTCGTACGTGTCCCAGTGCTCCTTGCCGCGGCCCGCGAGCGCCCGGTCCCACAGCCGCGGGGCGAGCAGGGCGAGGGCGACGGCGGCGGCGAGGACCGCGGCCGCCACCGGGTTCAGCACGGCCACCCAGATCAGCAGCGCGGGCGTGGCCAGGCCCACGACGGCCAACTGGGGCAGGTAGCGGGAGAGGTACGTGTTGACGCCCTCGACGCCGTCGACGACCGTGGCGCGCAGCGCACCGGCCCGCGCCGCGACGCGGTGGGCGGCGCCGAGGCGGCCGAGCTGCCCGACCAGCTCATCCCGGAGCCGCAGGCGGATG
This sequence comes from Streptomyces synnematoformans, assembly GCF_039531005.1. Classification (NCBI taxonomy): domain Bacteria; kingdom Bacillati; phylum Actinomycetota; class Actinomycetes; order Kitasatosporales; family Streptomycetaceae; genus Streptomyces; species Streptomyces synnematoformans. Next base: position 48,453 of record NZ_BAAAPF010000012.1, on the reverse strand, counting down.
AGGGCCCCGGCGCCTGCCGCGGCGATCCGCTGCCGCCAGGTCAGCAGCGCGCGCAGGGCGACGCCCGCGACGACCGCGCCGAGCAGGGCGTGCAGCCGGCCGTCCGCGCCCCGGGCGATGTCGGAGAGCGCCACTGCCAGCAGCGCGGCCTGCGCGACGTGGGCGGCGGTGACGGCAGCGAGCAGCGCGGTGGCGCCCAGCAGCGGGCCGCGGGCCGTGCGTGCCGCGCGCAGCAGCTCGGGGTGCACCATCATCGGGCCTCGCCCCCCGCGGAGTTCGGGACGTCGGCGGGACGTCCGGCCGGTGCGGGCGGACGGGGCGCCGGGGCGGGCGCCAGGGCGGTCGGCGTGTCGGGATAGCACACCGGCCAGCCGCGTACCGGATCACGGCCCACCCGCCCGTCGACGCCGAAGACGTCCCGCAGCAGGTCCGGAGTGACCACGTCCGCCGGCGGGCCGTCCGCGGCCACCCGCCCGTCCCGCAGTGCCACCAGCCGCTCGGCGAACCGAGCCGCCAGACCCAGGTCGTGCAGGACCATCAGCACCGTCATGCGGCGCTCGGTGCGCAGCCGGACCACGAGCTGCAGCACCTCCAGCTGGTGGCGCAGGTCCAGGTACGTGGTGGGCTCGTCGAGCAGCAGCAGCGGGGCGTCCTGTGCCAGCGCGAGGGCCAGGCGTACGCGCTGGCGCTCGCCGCCGGACAGCTCGTCGACGTGCCGGTCGGCCCAGTCGGCGACGCCGACGTCGGCCATGGCGCGGCGGCTCACCGCGTCGTCGCCGTCGCGCAGCATGCCGAGCGGGCCCCGGGTGGCGTAGCGGCCCTGTCGCACCAGCTGGCGTACGGTCATCCCCGGTACGGCGGGCGCCGTCTGGTGCAGCAGCGCCACCCGCCGCGCCGCCGCCCGGCGGGGCAGCCCGGAGACGTCCGCCCCCGCCACCCGGATCCGGCCGGCGTCGGGTCGCAGCATGCCCGCGGTGAGGCGCAGCAGCGTGCTCTTGCCGCAGCCGTTGAGACCGACGAGGGCGATCAGCTCCCCGGCGCGCACGGACAGGCTCACCTCGTCGAGAACACGCCGCCCCGGGTAGCCGAAGCCGACCCGGTCGACCGCCAGGGCGGGCGGGTCGCCGGCACCGGGGCCCGGCTCGTCGGGGGCGAGGCCGGGCGCCTTCGATGCGGCGGTCGCGGGCTCGGTCACGTCGTGCTCCTCGTGGGTACGCGGGCGGGAGCCCGGTTCGTACGGCTCACAGTTCGGTGGTGTGGCGGCGGGCGACGGCCAGCAGGACCACCGCGCCGACCGCCGTGGTCACCGCGCCGACGGGGATGCTCAGATGTCCGGCACCCCACGACACGGCGGCGCGGGAGGAGAGTTGGGCGACGGCGTCCGCGCCGCACACGGCGACCGCACCGGCCAGCGCGGCGCCGGGCAGCGCGAGGCGCAGGTCCGCGCCGAGCAGCGCGAGCGCCACGTGCGGCACCAGCAGCCCGACGAAGCCCAGCGCGCCGACGGCCGCGACCGCACCCGCGGTCAGCCCCACCGCGCAGGCCAGCGCGAAACCCCGGGCCCGGGACGAGGCGAGACCCGCGGCCCGCGCCACGTCCTCGCCGCAGCGCAGCAGCATCAGCGGACCCGCCGTCAGCCAGGCGGCCGCCCCCCACGCCAGCGCCCAGGGCCACAGCAGCGCCCAGTGGTCCCACGTGCGGGCCTCGGTGGTGCCGACCAGCCACTGCACGACGCTGCCCAACTCGCCCGGCGCGACGAGCAGCACCATGGCCGTCAGCCCGCCCAGCACGGCGGAGACCAGCACGCCGTGCACCGCCACCGCCGCCGGGTCGGAGCGGTCCCGCCCGGCGAGGAGCCACAGCAGGCCCGCCCCGGCGCAGCCGCCGGCGACGGCGGCGACCACGACGGCGGTGGGCGACGCCCAGCCGGCCAGACCTGCGGCGGTCGCCGCGACGGCGCCGAGCACCGCCCCCGGGGTCACACCGGTGACCTCGGGCCCGGCCAGCGGGTTGCGCAGGGCGGCCTGGAGCACCAGCCCCGCGAGCCCCAGGCAGGCGCCCGCGACCAGCGCCACCAGGACGCGCGGCACGCGGAGCTGCCAGACGATGTGACGCGTCGTCGGGTCGACGGCGCCGCCCGTGAGCGCGGGCCACACCTCGCCCGGCGCGACCGCGCCCCCCGCCAGCAACCCGGTGACTGCGGCCAGCAGCACGGCTGCCGTCAGGCAGCCCAGCACCAGTCGCGGCCTGCGTACGGTCTGCGTACTCACCCGGCGCCGCCCCCGTCGGCCAGGCCGCGGCCGCCCGCCGCGTCGGTGTGCGACGCCGCAACCGGCGCTGGCGCCGGCGCCGGGAAGCGCCCGGGACCGGCCGGACTGCTGTCCACCGCGGTGCCGCCCGCGTCGGCGGGGCCGTCCCCCGCGTCGGCGGAACCGCGCCGCTTCCCCCTCGTACGCCACGGCCCGTCCTCTCGCCGGCGGTCCCGGCGGCCCCGGCGCCGGCCGGTCCGCAGCAGGGCCACCCCGGCGGGCACGCCGACCAGCGCGGTCCAGGCCCCGACTGGCGTCTCAACCGGCATCAGCACCAACCGGGCGGCCTGGTCGGCCCAGACGGTGAGCACGGCGCCCCAGGCCGCGGTCCACGGCAGCAGCCGCACCACGTCGGCCCCCGGCCGCAGCCGCCGGGCCAGGTGCGGGGCGAGGAAGCCGATCCACGCCACCGGACCGCACACCGCGACCACGGGGGCGATCAGCAGCACGGCCACGGCCAGCGCGGCCAGCCGGGCCCGCCGCACCCGTACGCCCAGGGCGCCGGCGTCCTCGTCGCCCAGCCGCAGCACCGCGAGCACCGGCGCACACAGCACGAGCAGCGGCACCGCCGCCACCAGCCAGGGCCACACGCCCGCCCAGGACTGCCAGGTCAGGCCGGAGAAACTGCCCAGCAGGTAGCGGTAGATGAGCTGCAGGTCGAGGTGGTCGGCCATGACCATCAGCACCAGCAGCCCGCTCTGCAGCGCGGCGTTGACGGCGGCGCCGGTGAGCAGCACCGCGGCGGGGCTGCGACCGAAGCCGGCGGCGAGCAGCGTCAGCACCCCGCCGGCGACCGCGCCGGCCACGGCCAGCAGCGGGTGCAGCCAGCCCGGCAGGGTGAGGGCGAGGACGAGCGGCGCGGCCACGCCGACCGCGGCGCCGGAGGAGACCCCCAGCATCTCCGGTACGGCCAGCGGGTTGCGCAGGGCCTCCTGCAGTACCAGACCGGCCGCGCCCAGGCAGGCGCCGGCCGTGAGCGCCAGCAGCAGCCGGGGCAGCCGGATCTGCTGGACGACGAGCGCTTCGAAGCGGGCCACCCCGTCCCCACCGGCACCGTCGCCGAGGAGTGCGCCCGGCAGCCGGGCCGGCGGCACGGCCGGGGTACCGAGGCTCAGCGCGCACCACGCGGCCGCCAGGAGGAGGGCCGCGGCGACCGCCCAGGGAGAGGACCTCCGGAGGGCGGCCCTCATCGCAGAGCGGCCGTGGCCTCGTCCAGAACGATGCCGAGTGAGCGGGTGCCGCGGCCCTTCGCCCACACCTCCGGGTCGACCTCGATCACCTTGCCGTTCTGCACGGCCGGGATCTGCGACCACAGCGGGTTGCCGGCCAGCTTCTCGGAGAGCTTCTGGTCCACCGCGCCGAAGGAGAGGGTCTCGACGAACAGCACGTCCACGTCGTTGGCGAGGATCTCCTCCATGCTGTACGTGCCCTCGACGCCCCGGTCCCGCCACGGGTAGTCGCTGATCCCGGGGAACAGCCCCGCCGCGATGTCCCTGCCCGGGGCCGCCACGCCGAAGTTCTCGTCGCTTCCGAAGATGACGAGCGCCGTCTTGCCGCTCCTGTTCCGCTGTGCGCGCTCCAGCTTGCCGCGGAACCGCTTCTCCGCCGCCACCGCCTGCTCGCCGCGGCCGGTGAGCGCGGCCAGGTCCCGCAGGTAGGCCACGCTGTCCCGCCAGTCGTTCGGCTGGACCGGCCAGAACGCGGTCGCGCCCTTCAGCGCGGGAGCGAGCTTGCCGTGGGTGTCCTCCAGGCCGATCACCAGGTCGGGTTTGTGGGACAGGATCGCCTCGACCTCCGGGGCGATGAACCCACCGGGTATGACGGGGACCTCGTCCGCCTGCTCCTTGCCCAGGAAGTCCGGGTGGGCGAGGACCTGGGAGTTGGTCGCGGTGGGCACCATGCCCAGCTCGGTCAGCATGTCGTCGCAGAGCGCGACCAGGCAGACGATCCGCTTCGGGGGGCGCTCGGGAGCCACGTGCACGCCGCGTGCGTCGGTGATGCGGTCCGCCTCGTCGACGGGCTCGACCGGCGGCAGTTCGGCCGCCGGGCTGCCGGTGCCGTCCCCGGAGCCCTTGCCGGACGACGTGGCTTCGCCACAGCCGGCGGCGAGCAGGGCGCCGGCGAGCGTCAGGGCGGCGGTACGGAACAGGGCGGATCTGCGGGAGCGCGGCATGGGCGGTGGTTCTCTTTCGTCGGCGGGAAGCTGGCCAGCGAGGGTGTCGCGTGACCACCCCCATCGAGCAGTCATGATAATCGTTTTCAATTTACTCGACCACTGCCCCCCCCCGGAGGAGCCTTGTGACCGCCCTGCAAGGGCCGATGTCGGGGGGGTGATCGGGCCGGGCGGGGCAACGGCCCCGGCCGGGACGGCGACGCGCCCGGGCCGGTCCCGGCGCCGAACGTGCCGAGGACGGCTCAGGCCGTCTCCGGCACGGGCGTGACGAGCGCGCCGCGGTCGAGGAAGCCGGCGAGGTTCTCCAGGGTCAGGCGCTCCATCTCCGCGCGGGTCTGGACCGTGGCGCTGCCGACGTGGGGGAGGAGCACGACGTTGTCCAGCGCGAAGAGGGCCTCGGGGACGTGCGGTTCGGCGGCGAAGACGTCCAGGCCGGCGCCGCCGAGAGCGCCCGTCGTGACCATCTCGACCAGCGCGTCCTCGTCGATGACGCTGCCGCGGGAGACGTTGACCACGTAGCCGCCGGGGCCGAGCGCGCGCAGTACGTCGCGGCTGACCAGGCCGCGGGTGCCGGCGCCGCCGGACGTGGCGACGATCAGCACGTCCACCGCGGCGGCCAGCGCCTCGGGGGAGCCGGCGTACGCGTAGGCGGTGCCGGGCACCCTCCTTCGGCTGTGGTAGCTGACGGGGCAGCCCAGCGCGGCGAACCGGGCGGCGATGGCGCGGCCGATGCGGCCGAGGCCCAGGACGCCCACCCGGGCACCGCTGACCCGGCGCATCAGCGGGAAGCCGCCGTCGCGCGGCCACCGCCCCGCGCGTACGAAGCGGTCGGCCGCGGAGAACCCGCGGAGCAGGTCGAGGGTGAGCCCGAGCGCCGTGTCGGCCACGCAGTCGGTGAGCACGTCGGGGGTGTTGCTCACCAGCACGCCGCGCCGGCGGGCGAGCGCGGTGTCCGTGGTGTCGTAGCCGACCCCGAAGCTGATGACGGCGCCGAGGCGGGGCAGCGCGGTCATCAGGTCGGTGCCGACGCCGAAACGGCCCGAGGTCACGGCGGCGACGACGTCCCCGCCGTGCGCGGCGAGGAACGCCGCGCGCTCCGGGCCGTCGTCCGGCAGCTCCAGGGCGTCGTACGAGGTGCGCAGGGTCTCGGCGAGCGAGGGCCCCAGCGGGCCGACCCGCAGGACGCGGCCGGCCGCGGCCCTCCCGGGGCGGGTCATGCGTCGGCTCCTTCCCCGGCCGCGCCCCGGACCGCGCCTCCGGCCGGCTCCCGGTCGAGCGCCGGGCGCTTGGGGTCGAAGCGCCAGCCGGGCACGAGGTACCGCATGGCGACGGTGTCGTCGCGGGCGCCGAGGCCCTCGCGGAGATAGAGCTCGTGCGCGGCCTCCAGCCGGTCGTGGTCGACGGTGACGCCGAGGCCCGGCGCGGTCGGGACGTCGATCCCCCCGTCCTCGATGACCGGCGGGTCGACGGTGAGCCGCTGGCCGTCCTGCCAGATCCAGTGCGTGTCGATGGCCGTGATGTCTCCGGGGGCGGCAGCGGCGGCGTGGGTGAACATCGCCAGGGAGATGTCGAAGTGGTTGTTGGAGTGCGAGCCCCAGGTGAGCCCCCACGCCTCGCACAGCTGGGCGACGCGGACCGACCCCGCCAGGGTCCAGAAGTGCGGGTCGGCCAGCGGGATGTCGACGGCGCCGGCGCGTATCGCGTGCCCGAGCTGCCGCCAGTCGGTGGCGACCATGTTGGTGGCGGTGGCCAGACCGGTCGCGCGCCGGAACTCCGCCATCACCTCCCGGCCGGAGTAGCCGTCCTCGGCGCCGCAGGGGTCCTCGGCATAGGCGATGACGTCGCGCAGGGCGCGGCCGTGGCGGACGGCGTCGGCGAGCGGCCAGCAGCCGTTGGGGTCGAGGGTGATCCGGGAGTCCGGGAAGCGCGCGGCGAGCGCGCGCACGGTCTCGACCTCCTGTTCGCCGGGCAGCACGCCGCCTTTGAGCTTGAAGTCCGTGAAGCCGTAGCGCTCCCGGGCCGCCTCGGCGAGGGCGATGACGGCCTCGGGGGTCAGGGCCTCCTCGTGCCGTCGCCGGCTCCAGGCGTCGACGGCGTCCGGCTCGGCGCGGTAGGGCAGGTCGGTGCGGTTGCGGTCACCGACGAAGAAGAGGTAGCCGAGGACCGGTACGCGGGTGCGCTGGGGCCCGTCGCCGAGGAGCTCGGCGACGGGGACGCCGAGGAACTGGCCGTGCAGGTCCAGCAGGGCCGCTTCCAGGGCGGCCTGGACGTGCACGGTGGTGCGCAGATCGTAGGTCTGCGCACCGCGGCCCCCGCGGTCGCGGTCCCGGAACTCCGCGCCGACCGCGCGGACGACGGACCGGTGCCGCGCGGGGGACTGGCCGGTGACCAGCGGGGCAGCGTCCTGCAGGGTGCGCCGGATCGCCTCGCCGCCCGGCACCTCACCGACACCGGTCCGGCCGTCCGAGTCGGTCAGCAGGACGACGTTGCGCGTGAAGTAGGGGCCGTGCGCGCCGCTGAGGTTCAGCAGCATGCTGTCGTGGCCCGCCACCGGAACCACCAGCAGCGCCGTGACGACGGGGGTGCCGGAGGCGACGGGCGCGGCGGAGCCGTCAGTCCCGGGTGAGCCGGCCATCGACCTGCCTCCACAGTCCGAGGGAGTTCGTCTCGTCCACCGGCGCGGGCAGCAGCCCGGCGGGGACGTTCTGGTACGCGACCGGCCGCAGGAACCGGTCGATCGCGAGGGTGCCGACCGAGGTGCTGCGGCCGTCGGAGGTGGCGGGGTACGGGCCGCCGTGCACCATCGCGTGGCCTACGTCGACGCCGGTGGGCCAGCCGTTGAAGACGATCCGCCCCACCTTGTCCTCAAGCAGCTCCAGCAGCGGCGCGGCGAGTTCGCCGTCGTCGGCGGCGGCGTGCACGGTCGCGGTGAGCTGGCCTTCGAGGGCACCGAGTACGGCGCCGAGCTGCCCGGCGTGCTCCAGGCGCACCACCAGGGACGCGGCGCCGAAGACCTCCTGCTGCATGGCCGGCTCGGCCGCGAAGGCGTCGCCGGTCGTGGTGAAGAGGCGGGCCCGTCCCGGCGCCGCGATGTCGTCGCCGACGGGACCCGCGGCCACCTGCGTCACGTGGTCGAGGCCGCCGAGGCGGGCGACGCCCTCGGTGTACGCGGTGTGGATGCCGTCTCCGAGCATCGGCAGGGTCTGGCCGGCGGCGATCGCGGTGGCGGCCGAGTCGGTGAAGGCGTCGAGGTCGGCACCGGCGACGCCGAAGACGAGGCCGGGACAGGTGCACAGCTGGCCGGCCCCGGTGGTGAGGGACTCGGCGAACTGCCGGCCGAGTTCCGCGGCACCGTCGCGCAGCGCGCCGGGGAGCAGCACGACGGGGTTGATGCTCGACATCTCCGCGTAGACGGGGATGGGCACGGGGCGGGCCGCGGCGGCGCGCATCAGCGCGGTGCCGCCGGCGCGGGAGCCGGTGAAGCCGACGGCGCGTATGTGCGGGTCGGTGACCAGGGCGACGCCGACGTCGCTGCCGGCGCCGAAGACCATCGAGAACACGCCCTCGGGCAGGCCGTGCCGGGCCACCGCCCGCTGGATCGCGGTACCGACCAGCTCCGAGGTGCCGGGGTGGGCGCTGTGGGCCTTCACGACGACGGGGCAGCCGGCGGCGAGGGCGGAGGCGGTGTCACCGCCGGCGACGGAGAAGGCGAGCGGGAAGTTGGACGCCCCGAAGACCGCCACCGGGCCGAGCGGGACCCGGCGCTGGCGGATGTCGGGTCGGGGCAGCGGCGTGCGGTCGGGGAGCGCCGGGTCGATGCGGGCGCCGGCCCAGTGCCCCGCCCGGACCAGGTCGGCGAAGAGCCGGAGCTGGCCGGTGGTGCGGGCGAGTTCGCCCCGCACCCGGGCGCGCACGATGCTGGTCTCGCGGACGACCCGCTCGACCAGGTCGGCGGAGATCGCCTCGATCCCGGCGGCGATGTCCTCCAGGAAGGCGGCCCGGGCGTTCGGCGCGGTGGCCCGGAACGCGGGGAAGGCGTCGGCGGCGAGGGCGGCGGCCCGGGCGGCCTCCGCCGCGCCGCCGAGGCCGAACGCGGGGGAGAGGCGCTCCCCGGTGCGGGGGTCGACGCCGTGCACGGTGCCGTGGGTCCCGTGCACGCGCTCGGCGCCGATCACCATGGCGCCGGACAGCGCGCCGCCGCCTCCGGTGCCTCCGCTGCCTCCGGGGTCGCCTCCAGTGTCGTCGTGCGTCATGTCAGACCACCTTCTTCACGAGTTCGGCGAGTTCCGCGTGCTCGTCCCCGGTGAGATCGGTCAGCGGGGGGCGCACCGGGCCCGCCGGGTGGCCGGCGGCGGTGAGCCCGGCCTTGACGATGGAGACGGCGTAGCCGGGGGCGCGGTCGCGGATCGTCAGGTACGGCAGGACGAACTCGCGCAGCCGGGCGTAGACCTGGTCCTTGTCGTGGGCGCGTACCGCCGCGTAGAAGTCGGCGGCCCACCGGGGGGCGAAGTTGAAGATAGCCGAGGAGTATGTGGTGGCGCCGAGTTCGAGGTACGGCAGGGCGTAGGTCTCGGCGGTGGGGAGGCCGCCGATGAGGACGAGGCGGTCGCCGTGCTCGGCGTGCAGCCTGGCCATCAGGTCGATGTCGCAGACGCCGTCCTTGAACCCGACGAAGTTCGGGAACTCCGCCACCAGGCGGGCGACGGTCCCGGCGGTGAAGCGGGCGTTGGCGCGGTGGTAGACGACCACGCCGAGGGAGGTGGCCGCGCACACCCGCGCGACGTGGGCGTGGAGGCCCTCCTGTCCGACCTCGGTCAGGTACGGCGGCAGCAGCAGGATCCCGTCGGCACCGTTCTCCTCGGCCTGCCGGGCCATCGCGGTGGCGGTCGCCGTGCCGTAGCCGGCGGCGCCGACGACGGGCAGGCCGTCCGCGGCCTCGGCGACCGTGGCCCGCAGCACCGCCTCCACCTCGGTGTGGGTGAGGGAGAAGAACTCGCCGGTGCCGCCGGGGGCGAAGAGGCCCGCCACGTCGTAGCCGGTGAGCCGCTGCAGGTGGGCGCGGTAGGCCGGCTCGTCGAAGGCGTAGTCCGCGGTGGTGTGGGTGACCGGGAAGGACAGGAGGCCGGAGCCCAGGACGCGGCGTAGGTCGTCAGGCGAGAAGCGGGCCATGGGGGTTCTCCAGGATCGGATGGTGAGCGCAGCAGATCGTCAAGCTAACAGATCAGGCACAGACATGAAAACATCGTCTACATATGCAATCCTCGTGCAGAGGCTGCGCATTCCCTTGACGCTTCTCCGGGTGCCCCTCTACCGTGCGTTCACTGATCGAGACGGCATCTACATTTGTGGACGCAGATGCGGATGCCGCGGTGGAGGAATCCCATGTCCCCTGTTTCCGACCCCCGCCCGGCCCGTGCCGGTGGACGCCGTCGGCGTGCGGCCGTATCGCTGGTGCTCTCCACGGCGCTGGCGGCCAGTGCCTGCACCGTGGCCAACAGCGACTCGGTGACCGCGGACGGCGACGCGCTACGCGTCGTGCTGCCGGAGGAGCCGCCCACGCTGGAGCCGTGCGAGGCTTCCCTGACCTCGACGGGGGTGGTGGTGCGGTCCAACATCACCGAGCCGCTGACCGAACGCCACCCCGGCACCGGCGAGCTGGAGCCGAAGCTCGCGACCTCCTGGAAACGCACCTCCAGCACGGAGTGGACGTACCGGATCCGCAAGGGGGTGACGTTCAGCGACGGCTCGCGCTTCGACGCCGAGGACGCCGCCTACTCCATCGACCGGGCCGTCAACTCCGAGCTGGGCTGCAACGTGGAAGGGTACGTCTTCGGAGACACGGACCTGAAGGTGGCGGCGCCGGACGCGCACACGCTCACCGTGGCCACCCCGAAGGCGGATCCCATCCTTCCGCTGCGGCTCTCCTTCATCGAGATGGTGCCCACGTCCACCGACGCCGAGAAGAAGGTCCGCGAGCCGGTCGGCACCGGCCCCTACCGGATCGCCAACTGGGAGCCGGGCCTGCGGCTCACCCTGGCCACCAACAAGCGGTACTGGGGCCGGGCTCCGGCCTACGGCAGCGTGGACTACCAGTGGCGCACCGAGGGCAGCGTCCGTGCCGCCATGATCGCCAACGACGAGGTCGACGTGGCCACCTCGCTCAGCCCCGAGGACGGCGCCGGCGACGCCGCCGAGCAGTACCCCAACAACGAGACCACCGCCCTGCGGATGCAGGTCACCGAGCCGCCGCTGGACGACAGGCGGGTGCGCCAGGCGATCAACTACGCGATCGACCGCGAGGGCATCGTCGGCTCGCTGTTCCAGGGGAAGGCAAAGGCCGCCGCCCAGCTCGTGCCCCGGGGAGTCGTCGGATACAACGAGAGCCTGCAGCCCTGGCCGACCGACCTCGCGAAGGCCAGGAGGCTGCTGGCCGAGGCGGAGGCCGACGGGGTCGACGTGGACCGGTCGATCCGGTTGATCAGCCGGACCGCGCTGTTCCCGAAGGTCGACGAGACCGTGCAGGTCATCCAGAACCAGCTGAACGACCTCGGCCTCGACATCGACATCGAGATGAAGGACACCGCGGGCAGCACCGAGTTCCAGGAACGCCCCTTTCCCGAGGACGCGGGCCCCTACCTGATGCTGATCCAGCACGGCAACCAAGCCGGTGACGCCGCCTTCAGCATGGATCAGTACCTGCTCAGCAAGGGCTACCAGAGCTCCGGAGGCACCGCCGCGTTCGACCGGAAGATCAGGGCCGCCGAGGCCCAGACCGGAGCCGAGCGCCAGGACGCGCTCGCCGAGGTCTTCGCCGACGAGCCGGACGAGATCTCCCAGTACGCCTACGTCGCCCACATGTACGGGGTCATCGCCCTCGCCCCGGACGTGCGCTACCGACCGAACTCCGCAACCGGTGACGAGATGCGGCTCGCCGAGTTCACCCCCGCCGACTGACCGTGCCCTGCGGCCGGTGCCACGCCCGGCGCCGGCCGCGGGCGACCGACTCCCACCTGGGGACAGCGATGTTCCATTTCGTCCGCCGCCGCATGCTGAGCAGCGTCCTGCCGCTGGTCGCCGTGCTGCTCGGTGTCTTCGTGCTCGCGAGGCTCACCGGTGATCCCGCATCCTTGTACCTGCCCGAATCCGCCACCCCCGCCCAGCGCGCGGCCTTCACCGAGCGCAACGGCTTCGACGACTCGATATGGCAGCAGATCGCCGACTACTTCGGCGGCGTGTTCCAGCTCGACTTCGGCGAGTCGCTGCGCACCGGCGAGTCGGCGGCGACGATGGCGCTGCGGGCCTTTCCCGCCACCCTCCAGCTCGCCGGCGCCACCATGCTGATCGCCGCGGCCGGCGCCGTGGTCATCGGCAGCTGGGCGGCCTTCCGCCCCAACTCCCTGGCCGACCGCATCGCCTCGTTCCTGTCCATGACCGCCGCCAGCGTGCCGGACTTCTGGTTCGCGATCACCGGCGTGTGGATCTTCGCCGTCGGCCTCGGGGCGCTGCCCACCTCGGGCGTCAGCGACGGCATGCTGTCCTGGGTGCTGCCGGTCGCCACCCTGGCGATCCGCCCGCTGGGCGTCCTCACCCAGGTCGTGCGCGGCGCCATGGTCTCCGCGCTGTCCGCGCCGTACGTGCGGCTGGCCCGCAGCAAGGGCGCCGGCAGCGTTCGGGTGGTCAGCCACCACGCCCTGCGCAACGCCGCGGCGCCCGCGCTGACCGTCGCCGGCGACCTCACCGTCTCGCTCGTCAACGGAGCGGTGGTCGTCGAGACGATCTTCGGCTGGCCGGGCATCGGGAAGCTGATGATCGACTCGATCACCGGCCGGGACTTCGCGGTGCTGCAGGCCGCGGTGCTGCTCACCGCGATGACCATCTTCGTGCTGAACATCGTCATCGACGTCTGCTACGCGCTGCTCGACGCGCGCGTCCGCGAGACGGCGACGGTCTGAGGAGGACACCGTGAGTTCCCTGTCCGACAAGGCCGCGGACGGCCGTCCCGGCACCGGCCCCGACGCTCCCGCCGCGGGCGCCGAGCCCGCTGCCCCGGCCCGCGACAGCCGGGTCAGCCTGTGGCGCATGCTCCTGCGCGACCGGGTCGCGACCGCCGCGGCGGCGGTGCTGTCGCTGGTCGTGCTCACCGCCGTGTTCGGCCCGCTGCTGGTCGGGTCCGCCGCCACCGAGCAGGATCTCGACAACACCAACCAGCCCCCGTTCTCCTTCGACGACGGGTGGCTCGGCATCCTGGGCACCGACCCGCTCGGCCAGAGCGTGCTGGCGCGGCTCGTCGTCGCCGCCCGCACCACCTTCAGCGTGGCGGTCCCCGCGGTGGCGCTCGCGCTGGCGATCGGCGCGCTGGTCGGCATGTGGGCCGGCTACCACCGCGGCCTGCGGGAGACGCTCGCGATGCGCGTCGCCGACATCATCATGAGCTTCCCGTCGCTGCTGATGGCGGTCGTCGTGCTGTACGTCTTCTCGCCCAGCGTGGCCAACCTCGTCGTGGTGCTGGCGATCACCCGCATCCCGGTCTACCTGCGCACCGCCCGGGCGGAGTCCACCGAACTGCAGAGCCGCCTCTTCGTCGACGCGGCCAGGACCTTCGGCACCTCCAGCGGTGCCATCATCCGGCGGCACGTGTTCCCCATCGTGCTGCCGACCCTGCTGACCCTGGCCACCCTGGAGTTCTGCTACGTCATGCTCGCGGAGTCCTCGCTGAGCTTCCTCGGCATCGGCATCCAGCCGCCCGACGTCAGCTGGGGCCTGATGGTCTCCCAGGGGCGCAGCTATCTGCAGACCGCGTGGTGGCTGACGTTCTTCCCGGGGCTGGCCATCATCGTCACGACGGTGTCGGCGACCGTGCTGGCCGCCTGGGCGCGGCTGGCCACCGACCCCGCCCAGCGCTGGCGGCTGACGCTGCCGCGCCGGGCCCGCCGCGCCCGCAACGCACCGGCACCCCAGGAGGCACAGTCGTGACCGGCACCGTCCTTGAGGTCGACGGCCTGAGCGTCGACATCCGCACCCCGCACGGCACCGTACGCGCCGTCGACAAGGTGAGCTTCAGCGCCCGGCGCGGCCGGACGCTCGCGCTGCTCGGCGAATCCGGCTGCGGGAAGTCGATGACCGCCCAGGCCGTCGTCTCGCTGCTGGACCCCACCGCCGAGGTCGCCGGGGGCCGGGTCCTGCTGGACGGCACCGACCTGGTCGCGGCCGACGAGCAGACCCGCCGCGCGATGGCGGGTCCCGAGCTGGCGATCGTCTTCCAGGACGCGCTGACCGCGCTCAACCCCGTCTACACGGTGGGCACCCAGCTCGCCGAGCCGTTCCGGATCCACCGCGGGCTCTCCCGCAAGCAGGCCCGCCGGGAGGCCGTCGACCTGATGGCCAGGGTCGGCATCCCCGAGCCGGAGACGCGCGTCGACACCTACCCGCACCAGTTCTCCGGCGGCATGCGCCAGCGGCTCCTGATCGCCGTCGCCGTCGCGCTCTCGCCGTCCGTGCTCCTCGCCGACGAGCCGACCACCGCGCTCGACGTCACCGTGCAGGCGCAGATCATGCAGCTGCTGCGGGAGCTGCGCACCGAGCGGGACATGAGCGTCGTGCTCATCACCCACGACCTGGCGCTCGTCGCGGAACAGGCGGACGAGGTCGCGGTGATGTACGCGGGCAACGTGGTCGAGTCCGGGCCCGTACGGGAGGTCTTCGACCGGCCCCGGCACCCGTACACCAGGGGCCTGCTGGATTCGGTGCCGGTGCACGCCGCCCGCGGCGAGCACCTGAAGTCCATCGGCGGCGCCCCGCCGGACCTGCACTCCATCCCGGCCGGCTGCGTCTACCAGGACCGCTGCCCGCTGGTGCGGGACCTGTGCCGGACCCGCCGGCCGGAGCCCGCCGAGGTCGCGCCCGGGCGCACGGCCGCCTGCCATTTCTCTGCCGAGGTGAAGTGATGACCCACACAGCCGACACGGCCGGCACAGCCGGCACGGCCGACCCGTCCGGCGAGCCCCTGCTCCAGGTCCGCGACCTGACCAAGACGTTCCCCGTCCGCAGCGGCGGCCGGACGCGGCAGCTGCGCGCGCTGGGCGGCATCTCCTTCGACCTGCGCCGCGGCGAGACCCTCGGCCTCGTCGGAGAGTCGGGCTGCGGCAAGTCCACCCTGGCCCGCACGCTGCTCATGCTGGAGCGGCCCGACAGCGGCACGGTCCGCTTCGACGGCGTGGACCCGTTCACGCTCAGGGGAGCCCGGCTGCTCCAGTGGCGGCGCCGGGTGCAGATGGTCTTCCAGGACCCGTTCGCCTCCCTCAACGCCCGGATGACGGCGGGCGACATTGTGAGCGAGCCGTGGCGCACCCACAAGGACCTGTTCCCCTCCGCCAAGGAGCGCGGCGCCCGGGTGCGCGAACTGCTCGGCCTCGTCGGGCTGCGCGCCGGCGACGAGCACCGCTACCCGCAGGAGTTCTCCGGCGGCCAGCGGCAGCGGATCGGGATCGCCCGCGCGCTCGCGCTCGACCCGGACGTGATCGTCTGCGACGAGCCCGTCTCCGCGCTCGACCTGTCCGTACAGGCCCAGGTGCTCAACCTCCTGAACGACCTGCAGCGGCAGCTCGGCGTCTCCTACGTCTTCATCTCCCACGACCTGTCGGTGGTGCGGCACGTCGCGGACCGGGTCATGGTGATGTACCTCGGCGGGATCGTGGAACAGGGCGGCACCGAGGCCGTCTTCGGCCGCGCCCTGCACCCGTACAGCGCCGCGCTGATGTCCGCCGCCCCCTCGCTCGACGAAGCCGGGCGCGGCCGGCAGATCATCCTGGAGGGCGAGCTTCCGTCCCCGCTCTCGCCGCCGTCCGGCTGCCGTTTCCGCACCCGGTGCTGGAAGGCGACCGACGAGTGCGCGGCCGCGTCGCCGGAGCCGGCCCCCGACCCGGAGGACGGCGGGCACACCGCCGCGTGCTTCCACCCGATGGGGAAGGAGGCCGAGCCGGTACCGGCGGGCCGGGGAGCGCGGTGACGCTCACCGGCTACCTCGTGATCGCGGCCGCGGTGGTGCTCGCGTCCTGCCTGCAGGCGTCCATCGGCTTCGGCATGGGGATGTTCGCCGCGCCGGTGGTGGCGCTGGTCGACCCCGCGCTCATCCCGGGCACGCTCATCATCATGGCGGCCATGGTCACCCTGCTGGTGGTCATGGCCGAGCGGGAGCACATCGACCTGCGCGGCACCGGCTGGGCGCTCGTGGGCCGGGTGCCCGGCACCGTGGCCGGGGCGCTGCTGGTGGCGACGCTGCCGGCCCGCGGCCTCGCGCTGCTGCTCGCGGGCGTGGTGCTGGTCGGCGTCGCCCTCGCCTCGCTCGGCTGGGCGCCGCGCCCGCGCCGGCAGAACCTCGTGCTGGCCGGCTCCGCGTCCGGGCTGCTGGGCACGGCGACGTCGATCGGCGGACCGCCGATGGCGCTGGTGTGGCAGGGCAAGGACGGTCCGATGCTGCGCGGCACGATGAGCGGCTTCTTCCTCATCGGCTCCGTGCTGTCGGTGGGGATGCTCGCGCTCACCGGCTCCATCGGCACCGACACGCTGGTGGCGGCCGCCCTGCTGACGCCCGGGCCGGTGCTGGGGTATGCGCTGTCACGCCACGTCAACCGGCTCCTGGACAAGCGGCGGCTGCGCTGGTCAGCCATCGCGATGTCGGCGCTGGGGGCCGTGCTGCTGATCGGCCGGCAGCTGATCTGAGGGGCCCGGCCGCGGAACGTCTCCTCGGTGTGGCCCGACTGGTGCGGGGTGAGCACGACGTTGTCGAACCCGGTGAAGTCCAGGTGCGACGGCGGCGGTGCACCGGGCTCGCGCGGGTTGCGCCACCACACGTCGACCGCGGCGCCGGCGATGGCCCGTTCGGACAGGGCGGCGTGCAGCGCCTCCTCGTCCACCACCGGCCCGCGGGCCACGTTGACGAGGACGGCGGACGGCTTCATCGCGGCCAGCGCCGCCGCGTCCACCAGCCCGCGGGTCTCCTCGCTCAGGGGCACCGTGACCACGACGACGTCGCTGCCGCCGAGCAGCTCGTGCAGCCGGTCCCGGCCGCCGACCCAGTCGACGTCCACCCCGGCGGGCAGCGGCGCGGCCGGGTCGCGCCGTACCGTGCGCACCCGCATCCCGAGCGCGGCGGCGGTACGGGCCACCGCGGTGCCGATCTCGCCGAGGCCGAGGACGCCGAGGACCCGGCCGGCGAGGACGCCGCCGAACGGATAGGCGTCGTCGACGATCGCGTTGCGCCAGACGCCGGCCCGCATGTCCCGCTCGGCGCGCGCGACGTCGCGCAGGAGCATCATCGACACCATCATCACGTGCTCGGCGATCGAGCGGCCGTGGTGGAAGGTGTTGGCGACCTGGACGCCGGGCCGGAGCGCGGCCAGGGGGATCTTGTCGTAGCCGGCGCCGGTGACGTGCAGCAGCCTGAGCCGCGGCATCCCCGCCAGCAGCCCGGCGGGCGCCGCCGAGCACACCAGGACGTCCGCCGTCGCCGCCGCGGCGCGCACCGCCGGATCGTTGCCGGAGGCGGTGGGCGAGCCGTACGCGAAGGTCCAGCGGTGCGCGGGCCCGGCGCCCTCCGCGGTGAGCACGTCCCGGAACCGGCCCATCACGGGCTCGGTGACCAGGACGTGCAGCGGCGCGCTCACCACCGCGGGCACGCGGGGTCGAAGGCGGGCTCGAACCGGCGCATGTAGCCGGTGTCGTCGCGCTCCCGGATACCGCAGTCGACGTACTGCCGGTGCAGCCGGGCGAGCGCGTCCCGGTCCAGCTCGACGCCCAGGCCGGGGCCGGCG
Source organism: Streptomyces synnematoformans (assembly GCF_039531005.1). NCBI lineage: Bacteria > Bacillati > Actinomycetota > Actinomycetes > Kitasatosporales > Streptomycetaceae > Streptomyces > Streptomyces synnematoformans. Next base: position 31,162 of record NZ_BAAAPF010000012.1, on the reverse strand, counting down.
GGCACGGCGACGGCGCCGTCCCGGAAGGTGAGCGCGCCGGGCACGATCACGTCGTCCGCCGGGTCCTTCCACGGCCAGTGCGTGTCGCAGGCGTAGTCGAGGTTGGGGGTGGCGGCGGCCAGGTGGGTCATGGCCGCGAGGCTGATGCCGAGGTGCGAGTTGGAGTGCATGGACAGGCCCATGCCGAAGGTCCGGCAGATGCCGCCGAGCAGCTGGGAGCGGCGCAGGCCGCCCCAGAAGTGGTGGTCGGAGAGCACGACCTGGACGGCCTCCGCGCGCACGGCCGGCGGCAGGTGGTCGAAGGCGACGACGCACATGTTGGTGGCCAGCGGCATGGACACCTCGCGGGCCACCCGGGCCATGCCGCCGATGCCGGGGGTGGGGTCCTCCAGGTACTCCAGCACGCCGTCGAGCGCTCGGCCGACCTCGATGGAGGTGGCCACCGTCCAGGCGGTGTTCGGGTCCAGGCGCAGCGGATGGCGGGGGAAGGCGGCGCGCAGCGCACGTATCGCCTCGACCTCCTCGTCGGGGGCGAACACGCCGCCCTTGAGTTTGATCGCGGTGAATCCGTAGGCGTCGACGACGCGGCGGGCCTGGCGGACGAGTCCGTCGGGGTCGAGCGCGGCGCCCCACTCGTCCTCGTCCTGACCGGGGTGGCCGGCCCACTTGTAGAAGAGGTACGCGCTGTACGCCACCCGGTCGCGGACGGCACCCCCGAGCAGGTCGCTCACCGGCCGCCCGACGATCTTGCCCTGGAGGTCGAGCGCGGCCACCTCGAAGGGGGAGACCACGCGGTCTGCGGCGGCGGAGGTCATCACCATTCCGCCCATGCCGTGGCCGCCCTCGCCGCTGTCGTCGGCGAGCGACGCGGTGACCGCGCGCAGCAGCCCGTTCACGTCGAAGACGTCGAGGCCGACGAGGTGGCGGCCGGCCTCCTCCAGCCGGCGCAGGTGGGGGAGGTCGCCGTAGGACTCACCGAGGCCGTGGACCCCGCTGTCGGTCACCACCTCGACGACCGTGCGCAGGGCGAAGGGCTCGTGCACCCCGACGGTGTTGAGGAGGGGGAGGTCGCGGAAGGCCACCGGGGTCACCCGTACGTCGGCGATCCGGTGCTTCTCGGCGGGCGCAGGAGGGGCGCCCGGGGCACCTGAAGCAGAAGGGGGCATGGCGGCATCCTGTCATGAATCTACGAATGAAGACAATGCCTACGTATGGGGATCTCTTCGCTGACGGTTTCGTATGCGGATGCAAGGTGTATCCATGGAGGGCGGCCCGCCATCGGATGCCCGTCCCGTATGATGGAGCGTACTTTCCCAAGGGGTGACAGAGTGGTGGAAAACGACGCCGCGACAGGCCTGCCCGAGTCGAAGTCCGGCCGCGGCCCTGTCAAGTCGGCCGAGCGCACGGCCCGGATCATGGAGGTGCTGGCCGAGTCCGCGGACGCGTTGAGCCTGAGCCAGCTTCAGGAGCGCACCGGCTATCCGCGCTCCAGCCTCTACGCACTGCTGCGCACCCTGACATCCCTGAAGTGGATCGAGACCGCGGACGGCGAGCAGAGCTACGGCGTCGGCCCGCGCGCCCTGCTCGCCGGCACCGCCTATCTCGACCACGACCCCGCGCTCCCCATCGCCGTCCAGCAACTGGAGAGCCTGCGCGCCGCCACCGGCTACACCGCACACTATGCGCGCCTGGACGCACCCCACATCATCTACCTGGCCACCAGGGAGGTCACCGAGCCCAAGCGCCTCGTATCCCGGGTCGGGCGGCAGCTGCCCGCGCACGCCACCGCGCTGGGCAAGGCACTGCTGGCCGAACGCACCCCGGAGGAGGTGGACGCGATCCTTCCCGAGGAGCCGCTGGCCCGGCTCACGGAGCACACGGTCACCACCCGCTCCGCGCTGCACGCCGAGCTGGAGGCGAGCCAGGCGCGCGGCTGGGCGCTGGAGCGGGAGCAGAACACCCCGGGGCTCTGCTGCGTCGCGACCTCGGTCGGCTACCGCATCCCGGCCACGGACGCGATCAGCTGCTCGATGCCGGCGTCCCGTGCGTCCGACCGCGAGGTCGACCACGTCGCCCAGACGATGCTGCAGCACGCCAACGAGCTGGCCCAGACGCTGCGCCGCAAGGGCATCAGATAGCCGGGAGCCGACCGGGAAGCCGGCGGCCGGCGGACACCGGCGTCTGCGGCACGGGAACGGCTTCCCTGCGCCGGGGGCCGGTCGTCACGGGCCCAGCAGACGGTCCAGGAAGGCGTTGCTGAAGACCCGGTGGGGGTCCAGGGCGTTGAGGACACCTGTGGCCTGGTGCCATTCGCCGGTGCCGTACGAGGCCGGGACGGCCGTGCCGATGACCTCCTCGTCCGTCCAGGCCGCCGTGTCCGAGTAGGCCCAGCCCTTGGACCACTCCACCCGCGTGGCCGCGTACCGGCCGTCGAAGGTGCGCAGGCAGAACCGCTCCAGTTCGCGGTAGAACTCCGCCGCGCCCGGCGTCGTGGGCTGGGTGAGGACGTCCACCCATACCGCGCAGTCCCATTCCGGGTGGTCCGGATGCGGGCGGATGACCGACAGGAGCGGCGGGCCCGCGCCCGGGGCCGCCGTGTCGCGGGGCTGGTCCAGGCCGCAGACGCGGATCTGCACCTGGCCGTTGACGGGGAAACGTCCCCTGGCGGCCCACGCGTGGAGGCGCTCGCGGTAGTAGCCGGCGAACTCGGAGATCACGCGCTGGACGTCGGCGCGGCTCGTGAGGAACGCGTAGCCGTTGGCCGTCTCGCGCAGTGTGGTGGGGCGCAGGTAGAACGTCAGGTGGTGGGAGGCGCCCCACAGGTCCTTCGCCACGGTGGTGGTCAGCCCGGTCGCCGCCACCGTGAACTGCGCAAGCCCGAACTCCGGCGCCAGGTACCACGCGCCCTCGCCGACCATCCGCCCGAGGAGCCGGGAGACCGGCGTCGGCAGCGAGTCGCTGAAGGGGTAGTTGTACGGTCCCCAGACCGGCCGCGAGGTGATCGGACGCTCCGGGCTCAGGCTCCACACCTTCAGCCACGGGCGATCGGTGAACGCGAACCAGATCGCCTCCACGCGGCCCGTGGCGGACATGAAGTCGGCCATGGTCCGACCGCCAGCCGCGGCGGCGCTGCCCGGCGGGGCGAACAGTTCGTCGGCGCCGATGTCGACCCGGCTCACGCAGCGCAGCGGGGTCTCCTCGCCGGCCTGCAGCACGGCCTCGACGACGAAGGCGCGGCCCAGGTGCGCGGCGAGCGCCTCGCACTCCGGGTCCCGCCCGCGCCGGAAGGTACGCAGCACGTACGCGCCCTGCCCGGCGTCCCACACCACGGCGGTGAGGGAGAGGACGAGGTTGCTGAGGCTGCCGTACGTGTGGCCGGGGCGCGCCGCCTCGCCGTCGGCGGGGACGCTGGCGCCGTGTGCGTCGATGGCGAGTGCGCCGCCGAGGGACAGCTCTCCGGGCGCCGGGGTGTTGGTCACGCCCAGCCCGTGGTCGGCCATGAAGCCCATGAGCGCTTCGAGGAGCACGCCGGTCTGGGCCCGCACCGCGCCGGGGGCACCGGGGGGCGGCTCGGCGAGTTCCATACGGGTCAGGTGCCCGGTGGTGTCCAGCAGCAGGACGCGCGCGTCGGAGGCGGTGGCCTGGGTGATGGTGAGCGGACTCCAGGTGTGCGACATGCCGCGGGCGCGCAGCCGCCAACCGGAGGCGTGCGCCCAGTTGGCCAGGTCGGCGACCTCCTGGCCGGTGCGGGGTGCGCAGGCCCACAGCCCGTGATGGGTGATCTCCCCGGCCCAGTTGACGTACGGCGAACGGTACGGAACCAGTCCGCCCGGCAGTTGGGGCGCGCTGGTCGATGCGGCGGCGTGGGCGGCGGCCGGCGGCAGGGCGGTGAGCCCGCTGACTCCGGCGGCGGCAGCGGTGCGCAGGAGGCCACGTCGCGACGGTAACTCCGGTGAGTTTGCCATGCGTACAACATTAGTGGCCATATGAATCCATTTTGGCGAACCGCTGCTTTTCGCCGGTCTTTCGAGGTCGTGGTGGCGCCCCGGTTGTCGGCCGCCGCCCGCCGCCGCGCCGCGGTACTGCGCGGCTGACGGCGGCGGGCAGTGCGACGCGTCAGCGTGACGACGCTTCCGGCGGGAGCAGCGTGACGGTGTAGGCGTCGTGGTGGTCGGTCCACGGGACGGTGACCGAGGCCGCGCCGTCCGCGACCGCCAGCAGAGTTGCCGGGTTCTGCTGCTCGGGCCAGGCGTACTCGTTGACCTGGAAGTCCCACATCCGGAGGTACTGCTCCTGGGACCGGTTCCAGAATATCGAGAGGTCGGGCTCGTTCCAGACGTCCCACTCCGGATTGATCCCGGCGGCCCGGACGTCCGAGATCAGGCGGTCGAGGAAGGCGTCGTACTCCGTCCAGTCGCCGTTGTCGCCGGGGAAGCGGGGGATGGCGCTGCCGTCGGCGCCCCAGAGGTCGTGCGGCAGCATGGTGAACGTGCCGCCGAGGTCGACGGTGCGCCGGTAGTGGGCGAGGGTGGACTCCCAGCGGCGCTCGTAGCCGCCGGCGACCCAGCCCCGTGGTCCGGAAGGCGAGCCGGTCAGGGGCCTGCGAGGGCGCCCGCGGCCCGGTGGTGGTCCCGGAGGGTCTCAGGACGTCCGGGCCGGGGGCGCCTGCGGCCTATCCGTGGTCGATGCGGTAGAGACCGGAGTCGCTGTTGCCGCCGCCGAAGGAGCTGCCCCACTCCAGGAGGTAGAGCGAGCCGTCCGGGCCGAAGGTCATGTCCATCGGCTTGATGAACCTGGTGCCCGACAGGAAGTCGTTGACCGACGCCGGCCCGCCGCCGTCGGTGCGCAACTCCTTGAGGTAGTTGCGCGACCACTCGTAGAAGAACGCCGAGCCGTTGAACGACTGCGGGAACTTCGTGGTGGAGGGGTTGTCCGCGTCGTAGCGGTACACGGGGCCGGCCATCGGGGCGATGCCGCCCGAGCCGAGCTCGGGGAACTCCGCCGAGGCGCCGTAGCCGTACCACATGTGGGGCTTCTGGACCGGCGGCAGCTCGGTCAGCCCGGTGTTGTTGGGGGACTCGTTGACGGGGTTGGCGCAGTCGAACTTCGGGCCGACCTGGCCGTTGTCGGGGTTGTACGGGGCGTAGGGCTCGTTGTCGCCGTGGCAGAAGGGCCAGCCGTAGTTGCCCGGCTCGCTGATGACGTTGTACTCGCCCATGCCCGCGGGGCCGCGGTTGTCCGTGGCACCCTGCCGGTCGGGGCCGTAGTCGGCCATGTGCACGTCGCCGGTGGCGGGGTCGACGGTGAACCGGAAGGGGTTGCGGAAGCCCATGGCGTAGATCTCGGGGCGGGTGTTGTCCGTGCCCGCGGGGAAGAGGTTGCCGTCGGGGACGGAGTATCCGCCGCCGTCGTTGGGCCGGATACGCAGGATCTTGCCGCGCAGGTCGTTGGTGTTGCCGGCGGTACGCGCGGAGTCCTGCATCTCACGGCCCAGGCGCCAGTCCAGCGGGGCGTAGCCCTGCCAGGCCGGGTCGAGGTTGGGTGCCGTGTCGTCGCCCGTGCCGATGTAGAGGGTGCCGTCCGGGCCGAACTCGAGGCCGCCGCCGGTGTGGCCGGGTTCCGGGAAGGTCCGGTCCCGGTAGGCGGGGATGTCGATCACCTTCTGCTCGCTCGACAGATCCAGGGTGGTGCCCTCAAGGGAGAACGCCGACACCCTGTTGACGTCCTCCGCGCTGCCGGCGGGGGAGTAGTTGAGGTAGACCCTGCCGTTGGCGGCGAAGTCCGGGTCGAGGGCCAGCCCGATGAGCCCGTCCTCACCGCCGGTGTACACCCGGAGGGTGCCGGCGGTAGTGGTGGACCGGGTCGCCGGGTCGAAGACGCGCACGTCGCCGCCGCGCTGGATGTAGATCACGCGGCCGTCCGGCGCGACGTCCAGCTCCATGGGGTCGTGGGTGCCGTCGTCGAGCGTCACCTTCTCGAACGTGTCCTGGTCGGGCGCGTCCGCCCCGCAGTCGCCCGGCACGGTGCCCGACGTCCACCGCACGCCGCCCATCACATGGTTGCGGAAGCCCTCCTCCGCGTAGGCGGCGGCGTCGTGTCCCATGGCGGTGGCCCAGACGCGGCCGCCGGAGGCGACGCTGCACCAGGAGATGGGGTGGTCCTCGCCCATCGCGAACCGGCCCGGGTCGTAGGTCGACTCGTCGACCGTGGCGAGCACGTGGACGTTCGGCCGCGGGTTGGGGTCGAAGTTGTACCACTCCTCGGGCCGTGTCCAGGATGCGGGGAGGTCCTGCGTGGAGGGGTGGTCCGGGTCCTCGACGTGGACGGTGCCGTTCTGGATGCCGGCGGCGTGGCCGGGCATGTGGGCGCCGCCGTTGATGGTCTCGTCCCACCAGGGGAACTCGCCCTCGATGCCCGCGTCGAGGCTGTTGTGGACGGCCACGACGCCTCCGCCGCCGGTGACGTAGTCCTGCATGGCCTGACGCTGTGCGTCGGTGTCCCAGACCATGCCGGAGTTCTGGAGCATGATGACGGCGTCGAAGCCGGAGAGCTCGGCGTCGTTGAAGACGGCCGGGTCCTCGGTCTGGACGAGTTCGATGTCCTGCTCGGCCGCCTCCTCCTGGAACATCCGGATGCCGGCCGGTATGGAGCCGTGGACGTAGCCGACCGCCCTGGTGAACAGCAGGACCCGGGACTCGGCGGCCTCGGCGTGGGAGGCGGTCGCCGTCAGGGCACCGGCGGCGAGCAGCGGCGCCATGGCGAGCGACACGAGGGCGCGCGGGCGTGAGCGGTGTCGTTCCTTCATGTGGGGGGTTCCTCTCAGGTGGGATGCGGCTCCGGCGTTCCCGCTGCGCCGGGTGCACCGCGCGTGGTGGCCCCGATGTGGTCCGGGTGGTCCGGGTGTTCCGGATGTGCGGCGGCCGGACCTGCCGCTGTCAGACCGGTGCCGTGCCGTCGGCAGGGCGGCCCGCGGTCAGCACGCTGATGCCGGGGGGCGTGTCGTCCGGGGCGCGCCGGATCCGGTACACGGCGACTGCCGCGGGGGAGCGCCGGACGGGCGGGTCGACGTATGACCCGGCCGGGCGAGCAGCCCGCGGCGGCCGAACGGTGACGACGGCGACGAGGACATGGGTGTGACCTCTCGTGGGGGGTCCGTATCGCATGTCCGGCCGGTCACGGGCCTCGGTTCCACCCCGGGTACTCCACGTGGCCCGTGAGGAGAGTCCCTGACGGTGCGGGCGATGCGATGCCTGGGTGGTGCGGCGCGCCGCCTGAGGCGGCAGTGTTCGGTATTTCGAGCACTGGTCGACTAATTGAATGTTGATACGTATGATGACCGTGCTTTACGGAAGCGTCAAGAGCTTCCACGATCGGGGTGGGTCCGGGGTCAGGGCTGTCGAGAACCGGAGGTGTGATGAACAAGGTGCTTGTGCTCGTCGGTGATGCGACCGAGGAGTTGGACGCGATGTATCCGATCTTCCGTGTGCGCGAGGCGGGTTACCGGGCGGACGTGGCGGCGCTGACGCGTCGGGACGTGCAGTTGGTGATCCACGACTTCGAGCCGGAGTCGGACGCCTACACGGAGAAGAACGGTCGCAGGCTTCCCGTCGACCTGGCCTTCTCGGAGGTCGATCCGACGGAGTACGCGGGTTTGGTCATCCCCGGTGGCCGTGCTCCCGAGTACATCCGTCTCGACGCGGATGTGCGCCGTATCACCGAGTACTTCTTCGCCCGGGATCTTCCGGTGGGCACGGTGTGCCACGGACCGCAGGTGCCCGCGGTCTACGGCCTGTTGAAGGGGCGCAGGACGGCCGCGTTCGGGCCGCTGGCCGGTGACATGGTCAACGCCGGCGCGACGGTCGTCGACGAGCCCGACGTCGTCGACGGGAACATGGTCTCCTGCCGGGGCTGGCCGGATCTGCCGGAGTGGTCGCGGGCGTTCGTGTCGGTGCTGGAACGCTCCAGCGCCCCGGCCTGACCGCCGCCGCGTGAGCTTCCCCGCGGGCGGCGCGCGCCCCGGTGCCGAGGGACGGACGGTCCGGGTGGCCGGGCGGGAGACCTTTGTGCGCGAGGCGGGTTCCGGCCCGGCCGTCGTGCTGCTGCACGGCTCCGGCCCGGGCACCACGGGCGCGGCGTGGGAGCCTGCCATGGCCGCGCTGGCGCCCGGCTTCCGCGTCATCGCGCCCGACTTCGCCGGCTTCGGCCGGAGCAGCCCGCTCCCGCGCTCGCGGTCCGGCGGGGAGCACCCGTACGGCCGCCGCGCGTGGACGGCGCAGATCCTGGGCCTCCTGGACGAACTGGCCCTGGACCGCTGCGCGGTCGTCGGCAACTCGATGGGCGGGGCCATCGCGCTGTCGGTGGCCCACGCCCGGCCCCGGACGGTCACCCGCCTGGTGGGCATCGGCACCCTCGGGCTCGACATGCCGCTGCCGCCGGGCCTGGACCGGCTCTGGGCCTACCGGCCCGGGCGCTCGGCGGCCCGCGGGCTCCTCGAACTGCTGCACGTCGACGCGGCGTTCCGCACCGACGAGGCCGTCGAGGCCCGTCTGGCCGCCACCCTCGAACCGGGTCCGCGCGAGGCGTTCGCCGCCATGTTCCCGCCGCCGCGCGAGAGATGGGTCCGCGACCTCGCGCTGACCGCCGACGAACTGGCGCAGATCCGGACACCCACACTCCTGGTGCACGGCGTGGACGATCGCGTCGTGCCCCTGGAGTCCAGCACGCTGCGGCTTCTGCGCCTGCTGCCGGACGTACGGGCGCACCTGTTCGGAGCCTGCGGCCACGCCTCACCGGCCGAACGACCGGCAGAGCTGCACCGACTCCTGACAACCTTCCTGGAGGAGCCATAAACGACTTCGCGATCCTGCGCGCACCCACCCAAGTGATCTTCGGCACCGGGATGGCCGCGACGACGGGCCAGCTCGCCGCCGGATACGGCGGCCGGGCGCTGGTCGTCACCGATCCGAACCTCGCCGGATCGCCCGGACTCGACTCGGTGCGCACCTCGCTGCACGAGGCGGGTGTCGACGTGCGCGTCTTCTCCGAAGCTGTCGTGGACGTGCCGGAGAGCACCATCGCGGAAGCGGTCGCGTCCGCCGCGGAGCACCGGCCGGACGCGGTCGTCGCCGTCGGCGGCGGCAGCACCATCGACCTCGCGAAGGTCACCGCGCTGCTGGCGAGCCACCCGGGCCCGCTGAGCACGTACTACCCCGTGGAGTCGGTGCCGGGTCCCGTGCTGCCGCTGATCGCGGTGCCCACCACGGCCGGGACGGGTTCGGAGGTCACACCGGTCTCGGTGATCACCGATGCGAAGACGCGGATGAAGGTCGGCATCGCCAGCCGGCACCTCATCCCCCGGCACGCGCTCTGCGACCCGCTGCTGACCGTGAGCGCACCGCGTACCGTGACCGCTCACTCGGGGATGGACGCGCTGGCCCACGCCGTGGAGTCCTTCATGGCGATCAGCCGGCCCCCGACCGCGTCCTCGGTACTCGCCCGGCCGCAGGTCGGCAAGAACCTGCTCTCCGACACCCTCGCCCTGACCGCGGCCGGCGGCATCTCCGCGAACCTGGCCCGCGCCGTCGACGACGGGGACGACCTGGACGCCCGGTCGGCCATGCTCTACGGGAGCCTGCTCGCCGGCATCGCCTTCGGCAACGCCGGCGTCACCGCGGCGCACGCCCTCCAGTTCGCGGTCGGGGCGGCGACCGGCACGTCGCACGGGCTGGGCACCGGCCTCCTGCTCCCGTACGTCATGGAGTTCAACCGGCCGGCGCGCCGCACCGAGATGGCCACCCTGGCCGGGGCCATGGAGTGCGCCGATCCCGTGACGGCGGTCCACGAGCTGGGCCTGCGGGTCGGACTGCCCGCGTCGCTGGCCGAGATCGGGGTCGAGGCCGGTGACGTCCGCGGACTGGCCGAGGCGTCGATCGGCATCAGGAGGCTCATCGACAACAACCCCGTGCCGCTCGACGTGGACGCGCTGGAACAGATCCTGAGGGCGGCCTGGCACGGCGAGCCGAACCGGCTCAGCACGGCACGCGGATGAGGCCGCGGACCGCGCGCCCGGGGTGTGCGGTCCGCCGCGGGACGCCGGGCCGCGGGCGCCGGCCCTAGGGCCTGTGCCCTAGCGGCGCAGCCGCACCGGATCGCCCGATGCGGCGCGGCGGGCGAGCCAGGCCTCGGTGATGTGCGTGAACATCGCCTCGGCCGCGCCGTCCGGATCGTGGTCGGCGATGCGTTCGCAGATGCGGCGGTGGCCGCGGTTGGACGCGACGCACATGGCGCGCTCGGGCCGGCCCATGTACCGCGCGGTGTTGATGACCTGGCTCTCCAGTGAGCGCACCACGGCGCGGGCGATGCGGTTCTCCGAGGCCCGCATGATCGTGTCGTGGAAGGCGCGGTCGTACTCGGCGTACGTGACGTGGTCTGCCACGAGTTCGTCCATCCGGTCCACGAGCGTGCGCAGCCGGCCGACGACGTCCGGGGTGGCGATCCGTGCGGCCACGTTGGCCATGTCGGACTCCAGCAGCCGTCGCGTGACGACCAGGTCGTCCAGGATGGCCTGGCTGTCGTCCTCCTCGATGGCAGCCCCCAGGACCAGCTCGTCGAGCATGTTCCACCGCGCGGGCGCGGTGACCATGGTGCCGGAGCCCTGGCGGACCTGCACCAGGCCCTTCTCCTGCAGGATCTTCATGGCCTCGCGGACGACGGTCCTGCTCACGCCGAACGTCTCGCAGAGCGCCGGCTCCGGCGGCAGCGGCGTACCGGGCGGATGCACACCGCGGACGATGCGGCCCACCAGCTCGGCGGTGACCGCCCGCGCGAGGTTGGCCGGTCGTTGCACCCAGCCCGGCGAGGCCGAAGTACTCGCGGTGGCGTCCTGCGATGCCGTCATGTTCCCTCCGTCGGACCGCGACCGCTCCCGCCGCGCACCGGCCAGTATACGTGACGGACCCCTTGACCTCATACGTCATACGACTTACGTTTCCGATGCCCGGGGCACACGGCGAGCGAACTGAACCCTCCGGAGAGCGAGCGGCGATGATGCGGACACTGTGCGCGACCACCCTGGTCGCGGCGTTGGTGCTGACCGGCTGCGGCAGCGCGGGATCGGACTCCCCGTCCGGCTCCGCGGACGACGGCAAGCTGGTCGTCTGGGACTGGAAGTCCGGTGAGGAGGACGCCGCCGCGTACGTGGAGAAGGCGAAGGCGGACTTCGCGGCCCGGCATCCCGACGTGACCGTCGAGTTCGTGGCCCAGCCGTTCGACCAGTACTACACGCTGCTCGGCACGGCCATGCAGTCCGGCACGGGGCCCGACGTGATGCTCTTCAACGGCGGCGGCCAGCTCCGTGACCGCGCCGACGACCTGCTTCCGCTCGGCGACCGCGTCGCCGCGGAGCGGCGGCGGCTGGCGGGGTGGGACGCGTTCACCCGGGACGGCACGGTCTACGCGGCGCCGGTGACGCTGCAGGGGCATCCGATCTACTACAACAAGGCGCTGTACGAGGAGGCCGGGCTCGACCCGGAGCAACCGGCGGCCACGTGGGACGAGTTCACCGACGACTGCGCGACCCTCGCCGAGGAGACCGGAGCCAGCTGCTTCTCTCTCGGGAACAAGGAGGGCTACGGCATCCAGTTCTTCCTCTCCGCGCTGGGCTCCGGTGTCCTCGGGCCCGCGGAGTACGACGACTGGATCGCCGGGAAGCGCGACTGGACGTCCCCGCGGGTGCGGCGGATCTTCCAGCTCTGGAAGGAGACCGAGGAAGCCGGTCTCAACAACGGGGGCGCCAACTCGACCGCGCTGTTCAACGAGGCCTTCGCCCGTTTCGAGTCCGGCGACGCGGCCCACGTCGTCGGGCTGATGTCCGACGTCGGCCACTGGAAGGAGTTCGGTGAGCTGCTCGGCGAGGACGACGTCGGCGTGATGCCGGCCCCCCGTGTCGAGGCCGGCGCCGAGCCCAGCCTGCCGTACGACGGAGGCATCGGATACGCGGTCGCGAAGCGCACCGCGCACCCGAAGCTCGCCGTCGACCTGGTGCGTTCCCTGACCTCCGAGGACGCGCTGCGCGCCTTCGCCGACGGCGCCGGTGCGATCGCCTCCGACACCGGGATCGACGTGCCCGGCGGCGGCCCCGCCCTGGCCTCGATCATGCAGGAGGTCGAGTCCGGCAAGCCCGCGCTCCACGTGGCGCTGTCGGCCGGGACCCTGGACCTGATGGGGCGGCTGTCGCAGCAGTTGCTGAGCGGATCGGCCAGCGTCGACGACGCGGTGCGCCAGCTGGCCGACTCCGACCGGGCGGACTGAGCCCGTGGCGCTGGGAGAATCACCGCCCGCGCCGGGCGCCGCCGGGGCCGGACGCGGCGGGGGCGCGGAGCCGGCCCGGCGCGCGCGCAGCGTCCCGGCCCCGCCCCGGTTCGGGACCGGGCGCAACGCCGACCGGCTCGCCCCCTACGTCCTGGTCGCCCCCGCCGTCCTGGTCCTCGTCCTGCTCCGGTTGGTCCCGCTGTTCCTCGGCGTCAACTTCTCCTTCACCGGCGACGGCGACCGCGACGGTGCGGCGGTGGGTTTCGACAACTACACGGAGCTGCTGCGGGACCCGGTCTTCCGCACCGCGCTGAAGAACGTCGGACTGCTGGTGCTGCTGCTGCCGGTCGCGGTGGCGATCCCGGGCCTGCTGGCGACGTTCATCTACCTGCGCGTGCCCGGACACCGGCTCTTCCGCAGCGTCTACTTCTTTCCCGCCGTGCTCTCGCCGGTGATCATCGGAGCGATCTTCAACCTCCTGCTGGCCTTCGACGGCCCGCTCAACTCGGCCCTCGACGGCGCGGGCGTCGGCCCCGTCGACTGGCTCGGCGACCCCGGCATCGCCATGTTCACCGTCGTCGGCGTGCACGTCTGGGCGACGTTCGGCATGGCCCTGGTGGTCTTCCTCGCCGGATTCGCGACGCTGGACGGCACGCTCCTGGACGCCGCACGGGTCGACGGCGCCTCGCTCGCCCAGGTCATCCGCCACGTGATCGTCCCCGGTCTGTCCCGCACCATCCAGTTCGTCTTCGTGACCACGATGATCGGGATGCTGACGTCCATGTTCGGCCTGCTCTACGTGATGACCGGCGGCGGCCCCGAGGGATCCACCTACCTTCCGGAGTACTACATCTGGATCCAGCAGGGGCGGATGAACCGCCCGGCGCTCGCCTCGGCCGCCTCGACCGTCCTCTTCCTCATCATGCTCGTCGTGGGGCTCGCACAGATCGCGCTGCTCCGCCGCACGGGGAGGGAGGACTGATGCGCGGCCCGCGCGCGGGCCGGTGGCTGCTCGCCGCGCCGATGGCCCTCCTCGCGCTGGCGACGGTCTACCCCCTGGTCTTCACCGGGAACGTCGCCCTGAAGTCCCGGAACGACTACATCCGCGACCGGTTCTCCCCGGCCCGCTCCCCGCACTGGGACAACTTCGCCACCGCCTGGACGAACGCCGACATGGCCCGGTACTTCGTCAACTCGCTCGTCGTCGTCACGGCGTCCGTCGCGCTGCTCCTGCTGATCGGGTCGATGGCCGGCTACGCGCTGAGCCAGCTGAACTTCCGCGGCTCCCGCGTGCTGTTCCTGGGCTGCCTCGCGGCGCTGTTCGTGCCCTTCCAGGTGATCATGGTCCCGCTGGCGCGGATGCTGGTCGAGAGCGGGCTCATGGACACCTATCCGGGGCTGGTCCTCGCCTACGTCGCACAGTTCCTGCCGTTCACCGTCTTCCTGATGACGAGCTACTACACCGGCGTGCCCGGCGAACTGGTGGACGCGGCCAGGATCGACGGGAACACGCTCTACGGCGTCTACCGGCGGATCATGCTCCCGATGGGCCGGCCCGCGCTGCTCTCCGTCGGCATCCTCGACACCCTCTTCTGCTGGAACGACGTGCTCATCGCCCTGCTGGTGATGCAGTCCCCCGAACACCGCACGCTCATGACCGGCGTCACCTCGCTCCGCGGCCAGTACTCGGACAACATCCCCGCCTTCGCCTCCGGGGTGCTCATCGCCGCGCTGCCCGTCCTGCTCATCTACCTCTTCTTCCAGCGCCAGATCACCGCCGGCATCACGGCCGGTGCCACGAAGGGATGACATGCGGATCACCGGGTTTCGCACCCTGACGACGGTCCAGGAGTGGGGCAGGCCCGTCGGCGACGCCAACGGCGTCATCGCCGACGGCGCCGTCCCCGTCCCGCTCGTCCTCGTCGACACCGACGAAGGGATCACCGGAGTCGGCCTCGGACCGCACGTCGGGCTGGACGGCGTCTTCGCCGCCCTCGACGGCGAGGACCCGCGCTGCGTGACCGCGCTCTACGACCGCATGCTGCGGCACACGTTCAAGGCCGGCCACGCCGGCGCCGTGTTCGGCGCCGTCGGCGCGTTCGACACCGCCCTGTGGGACATCAAGGCGCAGGCGGCGGGGGAGCCGCTGTGGCGCCTCCTCGGCGGCCGCGACCGCACGGTGCCCGCGTACGCGTCCGGACTCGACATCGGTCTGGACGACGACGGCCTGGCCGCGGTCTACCAGACCTACGCCGAGCACGGCCTGCGGGCGGCCAAGCTCAAGGGCGGCCTCGACGTCGAGCGGGACCGGCGGCGCCTGGAGCTGGTGCGGGCGGTGCTGACCAGGGCCGGACGCGGGCGGCGGCCGGCCCTGATGCTCGACGCCAACGAGTGCTGGGCCCGCAAGCAGGCCGTCCGGCACGTCTGCGAGCTGGAGCGCACCCTGGACCTCACCTGGGTGGAGGAGCCCGTCCGCCGGTGGGACGCGGAGGGGCTGGCCGTCGTCCAGCGGGCCGTGCGCGCCTCGGTCGCCTGCGGGGAGAACCTCACCGGGCTCGACCAGTTCCGCCCGCTGCTGGCGGCCGGTGCCGTCGACATCGTCCAGACGGCGGCCGTGTGGGGCGTGACCCACTTCCTCCGGGCCGCCGCCCTGGCCCACGCCCACGACCTGCCGGTCAGCCTGGTCGGCGACACCCCCGTCGGGCTGCTGCACGCCGCCACGTCGGTGCCCAACCACCTCGTCAGCGAGCTGCAGAACCTCGGCCCGCCCGCCGGCCTCACCGTCGACCTGCAGGTCGCGGACGGCGCCTTCGTCCTCGGTGACACGCCCGGCCTGGGTATCCGGGTCTACGAGGAGCAGATCGCGTTGCGGCGGCGGGCCGCCGGCCCGCCCGCCGGCCCGAACGTCCGGCCGGAGCACGCGGGACGGCGACTGCTCGCCGCGGCCGACGACGGCACCGCTCCCCGGCACCCCACGAACCGCGTTCCACCGCGCCCGGCCAACCACGTACCGCTGACCCCGGCCTCGGGCGCACACCCCCCGCAACCACATGACGAAAGGACGTGACGTGCACCCGCCGTTCACACCGCACCTGAGAACGTCCCCCGCAGCCGCGATCGCGGCCACAGCCCTGGCCGCGGGACTGCTCGCCGCCGTGCCCGCCCCGCAGGCGCACGCCGCCCCCGGGCACACGCTCGTCGTCGCCCCCGCCGGCGCCGAGAGGGCCGACGACGACGGCCCCGGCACCTTCGGCCGGCCGCTGCAGACCCTGGCGGAGGCGCAGCAACGGGCCCGGCAGCTCGCCGCCCGGGGAGACCGGAACGTCACGGTGACCCTGCTGGACGGTACGTACCGGCTCACCTCACCCCTGCGGTTCGGCGCCGCCGACTCCGGCCGCAACGGGCACACCGTCGCCTGGCGGGCGGCCCCCGGGGCGGAGCCCGTGCTCACCGGCGCGGACCCGGTCACCGGCTGGGAACTCGACGACCCCGGCACGGGCATCTACAAGGCGGACGTCGGCACCGGCTTCGACAGCCGGCAGCTCTACGTCGACGGCCTCCCCGCCCAGCGGGCCCGGATGGGGCTCTCCCCGTCGGACATCACGCTGAACGCGGACGGCTTCACCCTCGACAACCCGGACCTGGACCACCTCGCCTCGCTCCCGGACCAGAAGCGCATCGACCTCCAGGCGAAGCTGTCCTTCACCAACCGGTTCTCGCCGGTGGAGAGCATCTCCGGCCGCACGGTCCGCATGCAGCAGCCGGCGTGGGACAACAACACCTACGGGTACGACACGATCCAGTCCCCGTTCCGGAACCCGACGTTCTGGCTGCTGAACTCCAAGAGCTTCATCGACGAGCCCGGCGAGTGGTACCTGGACACGACCGCCGGAACGCTCTACTACAAGCCGCCGGAAGGCCGGCACCCCGCGGACCAGCGCGTCGAACTGCCGCGGCTGGAGACGCTGCTGGAGGTCGGCGGCACCTACGACGAGCCGGCCCGCGACCTGAGGTTCACCGGCATGACCTTCACCGGAACCACCTGGCTGCACCCCAGCACACCCGACGGCTACGCCAACCAGCAGACGGGCTCGTTCCTCACCGGCGTCCAGGCGCACCGGCCCGACGACGCCTTCACCTCGTGCGCCGTCGGCTGCAAGGGCTTCGAGGGCGCCCGCAACGGCTGGGCGCAGGCACCCGCCGCCGTCCAGGTCTCGGCGGCCGAGGGCATCTCCTTCGAGGACAACACCTTCGTCAACCTCGGCTCGGTCGGGCTCGGCATCGGCAACGACGCCAACGCGCACGCCACCGGCGTCGGGCTGGGCGCGCACGACGTGTCGGCCGTGGGCAACACGTTCACCGCGAGCGCCGGCGGCGGCATCGTCGTCGGCGGGGTGCGCCCCGACGCGCACCACCCGTCCGACGAGCGCATGACCAACCGGGACATCCTGCTCGGCGACAACACCATCCGTGCCACGGCTCTGGAGTACCTCGACCAGGACGGGATCTTCGCCAGCTACGTCACCCGGCTGACCGTCGAGCACAACGAGGTCTCCGACATGCCCTACACGGGCATCGGCATCGGCTTCGGCTGGGGGGCCAACGACCCCGGCGGCAGCCCCGAGTACGTCAACCGCGGGCTGTACGACTTCCAGCCGATCTACGACACGCCGACGACCCTGAAGGACGTCCGCGTCGAGGGCAACCACGTGCGCAACGTCGTGCACACGATGTTCGACGCGGGCTGCGTCTACACGCTCTCCGCGATCCCCGGCGGCGTCGTCGGGGAGAACTTCTGCGAGCGGAGCGGGCAGTTGGGGCTGTACTTCGACGAGGGCTCCCGCTACGTGACCGCGAACCGCAACGTCCTGCTCGGCACCGCCGGACAGTGGGCACACGCCAACATCCAGAACGGCAACCTCACCGGCGACCTCACCCTGACCGACAACTACGCCACCAACCCGGCCATCACCGGGATCGTCGACGGCCAGCGCGGCAACACCGTCCGGGGCACCGTCACCTTCAACCCCGGCGACGTCCCCGCCGGCGCCCGGGAGATCATCTCCGGCGCGGGCCCCAGGGGCTGAACACCCCGGCAGCGTCCCCGAGGCACCTCACAACCGCTGCTGGACATGCAGAGGAGCATCCCTGCGCCGCGGCTTCCCCCCCTCGACCGATGGGGGGAAGCCGCGGCGGTCGCTCGCCTACTGCGGCGGGTTGTCGTAGCAGGCTCTCCGTATGTCGTAGAACCAGTCGAGGTAGTCGGAGTGCGTGTCGCGGCCCATGACCCTCAGGAAGGAGTCGTCCTGGGTCCGCATGCTGGTGAAGTTCGCGCTTCCCGTGTAGACGCGCGGCACGATGTCGTCGTCGTAGAAGCCGTCGATCATCATGATCTTGGTGTGCGGCTGCACCTTCTCGGCGGCACCGGATCCCGTGGAGGTGAAGCGGCAGGGCGTGGCCTGGATCTGCTCGAACGTCGGCGCGGTGCCGCGGGGCGGCGGGTTGAGCGCCTGCACGATCTGCGGCGCGGTCACCGGTTCCCCCTCCTTGGTGGCGGCACTGTAGACCACGTCCACCCAGCAGCCCTGCCGGCGCAGTTCCCGCAGTTGCTTGGCGATCCACAGCCGCCAGGTGTTCCACTCGCTCATCACGATGCGGATGTCCGTCTGGCGCCGGACGCCGTCCGCGTCCTCGTAGTGGCACTCGACCAGCTTGAGGATGTTGACGATGGTGTCGCCGGAGCCGATGGGCGTGCTCGCGTTCTGCTCGTCGGGCTGGTGCCGGGGGTAGAAGTGGGCCCTGTACGTGGAGCCGGTGGGGCCGGCCCAGAAGTAGTCCGTGTTCCGCACCATGGACCGCAGGTCCGCGAAGTAGCGTCGGTAGTCGGCGTACACGGACGCGTCGCTGAGGGTGAAGGCGTCGTTGTACGAGTTGGTCTCGTACCAGGACGACAGGTTCGACGAGGTCTGCCAGGCCACGTGCGCGTACTCGGCGCCGTCGACGACGACGCTGGAGAACGTCGCGAACTTCATGTGCGCGCGACGGGACGCGATGCATCCGCGTCCCGTCGGACAGGTGATGATCTCCGAAGCGGTGTTGCCGCTGAGCAGGATGGCGAGGCTGATGGCGCTCTCGACGTCCGGGCTGGCGTGATCACCGTTGAGGAGCACCCTGACCTGTACGCCGCGGAGGATCGCGTCCGTCAGCGCGGTGAGCGCCTCCGACGACTTGCCTTCGTCCGCGAACTGGAACATGGCCAGGTCGATCTCGCCGTCGTCCGGTGTCGCCCTGATCAGGTTGATCAGCTGACTGATCACCGCCTCGCGCTGCGCCGGGCCCTGCGTGGGGTCGTTGAACACCGGCCCGTCGAGCACCGGCGCCGCCGCCGCGGCGCGCGTCCCGCCGCCGGCCCGGGCCTCGGCGGCGACGGCACCCTGCGGCACGAGCAGGCTGAGCAGCAGCAGGAGCGGGAGGATCGTCTGTCGCGGACTGCGCATGGGTGGTTCTCCTCTCGTTCGGCATAAGGGCGGGGGAACCGCACCCGCCGGGGCAGAGGGGGCAGGTGTGGTCGGCGGAGGGGCGCAAGCGCGGGCGTGCGGGTCCGGCGCGGCGGGTGGCGAGCGCCCGGCACGCCGGGGTGTGAACCCCGGCGTGCCGTCCCCCGATGCCCCCGTGGCCGTGGCTTCAGGCCAGGTACCAGCCGCGCCAGCCGCCGCTGAAGTAGCTGTACCAGATGTTGCCCGCCCGGGTGAGAACCTCGATCTGGCGCTGGCCGTTGCCGTTGCGGTAGCAGTTCCACGTGTTGTCCGCCCGGCCGTTGTTCGGCATCCGCTTCCAGCCGCCGCTGTTCGGCCAGGCGTGCCAGATGGTGCGGCTCGGGGCGATGACGAAGGCCTCGCCCCAGGGGCAGTCCGCGACGGCGGTGCCGGGCATCCGGCAGCCGTAGTAGCCGAACCGCAGGGTGGTCTCGCCGGGATTCGACGGCGAGCAGGCGGCGGCCGGGCGCACGTCCTGCGGTTTGGGCTGCAGGGCGTGCGCCGAGGCGGGGGAGACCAGCGCCGTGCCCAGCGCCAGCCCCGCCGATAACGCGAGAAAGGTCTTGTTGTTGCGCACTGTGGGGGCCTCCTCAGGTGGCCGAGCCGTCCGGCAGGGAAGAACGAACGTACGTTTCCTGCGGCCCGGTGCGCGTCCCGCAGGGGGTTGAGCTTTGCGCCACAACCCCCGTGGCAGCCCGGCCGGGCTGCAACGGCCGTGGTAGTCCGCGGGCCTGATGCCGCCTCAGGCCAACGCGGCTAGGCTGCGGAGATGCGGATGCTGCGCGTCTCCGTACTCCGGCACCCCCTGGCGGTGGACATCGCGCTGGCGCTCGGATTCCTGGCGTGCGCGCTGCTGCTGGGCCGGCAGCGGCCCAGCGAGGGGTATCAGCCGCTGACCGTGTCGGGCTACGCGCTGACCGTGCTGGTGAACCTGGCGGTCGCCGCCCGCCGGCTGGCACCCGTTGTGGTCACCGCGGTGGTGTGCGGGCTCTGGGCGGTGTACGTGGCGGCCGGCTTCTGGCCGGCGGTGAACAGCCTGGCGTCGCTGCTGGCGCTCTACACCGTGGCGGCCGAGCGGCCGTTGCGCGCCGCCGTCGGGTGCGCCGCGGGGGTGGGCGGGGTGTGGGTGTACGGCGGGGTCGTCAGCCCGCGGGGGTCGATGTCGGCGGTGGTCGTGCAGGCCGTCGTCTTCTCCGCCGTCATGATCCGGTTCGGTGCGGCGGCCAGGGAGTCCGCGGCGCGCGGGGAGCGGCTGGCGGAGCTGGCCGGGCAACTGCGCCGCGAGCGCGACGAGAAGGCCCGGCGCGCGGTCGTGGAGGAGCAGACGCGGATCGCGCGGGAGCTGCACGACGTGACCGCCCACCACGTGTCGGTGATCTCCCTGCAGGCGGGCCTGGCCCGGTACGTGCTCGCCCGGGACCCGGACACGGCCCGCCGGGCGCTGGAGACCATCGCGGCCACCAGCGGCGAGGCGCTGGACGAGATGCGCCGGATGCTGACGCTGCTGCGCGCCGGTGGCGGCGCGGGCGGTGTGGACGGGGTCGGTGTGGACGAGGGCGGCGGCGCGGCTCCCTTCGCGCCGGTGCCGGGCCTGCGCCGGCTGGACGAGGTGCTGGCACGGGTACGGGCCGGGGGCGTGCCGGTGGAGCTGGTGGTCGAGGGCGACGTACGGCCGCTGCCGCCCGGCGTGGAGCTGTGCGCGTACCGCGTGGTGCAGGAGGCGCTGACCAACGTACTCAAGCACGCCCGGCCGGCCAGCGCCGAAGTACGCCTGACGTACCGGCCGTACGCCCTGGAGCTGCGCGTCACCGACGACGGCCAGGGCGCCGATCCGGCCACTGTGGCGCCCGGGACGGGCCACGGCTTGATTGGCATGAGGGAACGCGCGAAGCTCTACGGAGGGGCCGTGACCGCCGCCCGGCGCCCCGACGGGGGCTTTGAGGTCCTGCTCAGCCTGCCGACATCGGGAGGGCAGCGCTGAGCGGACTCGGCGGGGGAGGGGGCAGCCGCCGCGATGGCGATCAGGGTGCTCGTGGTCGACGACCAGTTTCTCGTACGCGCGGGCATCACGGGACTGCTGGGTGCCGCCGACGGCGTGGAGGTCGTGGGCGAGGCCGCGGACGGCGCGGAGGCCGTGGCCGAAGCGGCAAGGACCCGCCCCGACGTCGTCCTTATGGACGTCCGCATGCCGGGGATGAACGGCATCGAGGCGACCGAGCGGATCCTCGCGGAGGCCCCCGAGCCGCCCCCGCGGATCCTCGTGCTGACCACCTTCGATCTCGACGAGTACGTGTACCGGGCGCTGCGCGCCGGGGCGTCCGGATTCCTGCTCAAGGACATCGGGCCGGAACGGCTGCTCGCCGCGGTGGCCGCGGTGGCGGGCGGCGACGCGCTGTTCGCGCCGAGCGTGACGCGGCGGCTGGTCGAGGCGTTCGCGCGCAGCGCCGGCGCGGACGCCCTGCACCCCGCGAGGGCGCTCCCCCGGGGCCTCGACGAGCTGACGGCCCGGGAGACGGAGGTACTGCGGCTCACCGCCCGCGGGATGTCGAACGTGGAGATCGCGGAGCGGCTGTTCATCAGCGAGGCCACGGTCAAGACGCACCTCAACCGGACGATGGCGAAGCTGGCCCTCGGCAGCCGCGCACAGGCCGTCGTCGTCGCCTACGAGAGCGGCCTCGTCGCCCCGGGCGGCTGACCCGCTGAAGGAGCGGGTCCCGGCCGCCGTCCCCGCGGACGACGGGCACCCGCCCCGGCCGGGTGGGTAAACGGTTCAACGTTGTCGTCCACCGGCGGGCCTGTCAGAGGTATTGACCGTGGACTGAAACCGTTTTAACTTCCCTTTCACTCCGCAACTGCAGCCGAGGAGGCTCCCGTGGTAGCGATGCTGCGCGAGCGCTCAGGGCGACCGACGGTGCGCCACCGTTCGCGACACCCGTCAGGCGCTCCATCCAAGCGAAAAGGCTTTCACAGGCGCCGCAGTTGGACGCTGTTCCTCCTGATGATGCCCGGGCTGGCGTACTTCCTGGTCTTCCAGTACGGCGCGCTGGTCGGCAACGTCATCGCCTTCAAGGACTACGTGCCCTTCGAAGGCCTCTGGGACAGCCCATGGGTCGCTCTGGACAACTTCCAGCGGATGTTCGAGGACGCCGCGTTCTGGGACTCGGTGCTCAACACCCTGCTGATCTCGGTGCTCCAGCTCGTCTTCTTCTTCCCCGTCCCGCTCGCCCTCGCGCTGCTCCTGCACAGCCTCACCTGGAACACCCTCCGCCGCTTCGTGCAGTCGGTGGCGTACCTGCCGCACTTCCTCTCATGGGTGATCGTCGTCGCCCTGTTCCAGCAGGTCCTCGGCGACACCGGCATGCTGAACAGCTACCTGGGCGACATCGGGCTGCACACCGTCGACATCATCGGCAACCCCGACGCCTTCAAGCCGCTGGTCGTCGCGCAGGTGATCTGGAAGGACGCCGGGTGGGGGACGATCATCTTCCTCGCCGCGCTCTCGCTGGTCGACGAGCAGCTGTACGAGTCCGCGGCCATCGACGGCGCGGGACCCTGGCGGCGCTTCTGGCACGTCACCCTGCCCGCCATCCGCCCGGTCGTCATCCTGCTGCTCATCATGCGCCTCGGAGAGATCCTCTCCGTCGGCTTCGAGCAGATGCTGCTGCAGCGCGACGCGGTCGGCCCGGAGGCCGCCGAGGTCATCGACACCTTCGTCTACTTCCAGGGCATCGTCGGCGGCGACTACGGCTATGCCGCGGCCGCGGGCCTGTTCAAGGGCGTGGTCGGTGCCGTGCTCGTGTACGCGGCGAACAAGGTCGCCCACCGCCTCGGCGAACAGGGGGTCTACAAGTGAGAACCCGAGCCGTCCGGCCCGGCTGGATGGAGAAGCCGAAACCCCTCACCCAGGCCGCCAAGGCCCTGGCCCTCGTCGTCGTCGTGCTGCTGGTCTGCGTGCCGTTCCTCGTCATCGTGTCCACCTCGCTCGCCTCCCAGCGCGAGGTGGTCGACAACGGCGGCTGGGTGCTGTGGCCGCAGGATCCGACACTGCAGGCGTATCGCGACATCCTCGACGGCGGCATCGTCACCCACGCCCTCGGCGTCAGCGCCGGCGTCACCGTCGTCGGCACCCTGCTCAGCCTCACCTGCACGGTGACCCTCGCCTACGCCCTGGCCCGCCCCGGCGTCTTCGGCGGGAAGCCGGTGCTGCTCCTGATCCTGTTCACGTTCCTCTTCCCGCCCGGCATGATCCCCAACTTCCTGCTCGTCAAGGAGCTGGGACTGCTCGACAGCTATGCCTCGCTGATCCTGCCGGTGCTGATCAACGTGTTCAACCTGGTGGTGTTGCGCGCCTTCTTCCAGGGCGTCCCCGAGGAGCTCTTCGAAGCCGCCCGGCTGGACGGCGCCGGGGACCTCCGCGTGCTGCTGATGATCGTGCTGCCGCTGTCGAAGGCCGCCCTCGCCGTCGTCGGCCTGTTCTACGCCGTGGCGTACTGGAACGCCTGGTTCTATGCCTCGCTCTACCTCGAAAGCGACCACTGGCCGCTGCAGCAGGTGCTGCGCACCTACGTCATCGCCGGCACCGGGCTCACGGACACCACCACCGGAGAGGCCACGGTGAACGCGCCGCAGACGATCCAGATGGCCGTCCTGGTGATCGCCACCGTGCCGATCCTGCTCGTCTACCCCTTTCTGCAGAAGTACTTCACCAAGGGCGTGCTCACCGGCGCCATCAAGAGCTGACACCGCCACCCGACCCCAGCCAGAAAGGTCACTCCCTCATGACCGGAATGTCCAGACGCGCCGTACTGTCCTCGATGGGCGCGGCGGGCGCCGCCGTCTCCGTACCGGGGCTCCTGACCGCCTGCTCCAGCAGCTCGGACGGGGGCGACACCGCGAACGCGGGCAAGGAACTCGCCCCCTGGCCGGCGTACCGGCCGGCGCCGGGCGCCAAGCCGGATCTCCCCCCGACCGATCAGGGGGTCCAGCCCGGCTACACCTCCTATCCCGCCGACCTGACCAGCTCGGTCGCCCGCACGCCGGGCGACGGTTCCACGGTGCGGGTCATGTCCGTCACCTTCGGCACACCGCCGAAGGAGGCGGCGCAGAACCGGTTCTGGCAGGCGATCGAGAAGGCGCTCGGCGTCAAGGTCGAGTTCACGATCATTCCGCAGACCGACTACCAGCAGAAGATGGCGACGGTGATGGCCGGCGACCCGGACTCGCTGCCGGACATCATCAACGTCTTCACCGGCTTCGTCCTGCCCCGGGAGGCCGAGTTCGTCCAGCGCCGCGCCCAGGACCTGACGCCGTTCCTGTCGGGCAAGGCCGTCAGGGACTACCCCAACCTGGCCGGCATTCCCACGCACGCCTGGCGCGACATGGGCCGCATCGGCGGGCGCATCTACGGCGTCCCGCTGGAGCGCCCGGTGACCGGCAGCACGCTGTGGCTCAACCAGAAGCAGTTCACCGACGCGGGGATGGCGGAGGGGTGGACCTCCGACGACTTCGCCGCCGTCGCGAAGGGGGGAACCCGCGGAAAGACGTATGCGCTTGGCGCGTCCGCCGACTCGCTGTTCGGCAACGCGGTGCACTCCGCCGCCCACAACGCTCCGCAGCGCTGGGCGGTGGACAAGGACGGCACGTTCCACGCGAACTACACCGACGAGCGGTTCAAGGCGTCCGTCGCCTTCCAGGCGCAACTGCGCAAGGACGGCTACTACCACCCTGACGCCACCTCGCTGTCCACTCCCGACCTGGAGACCCTGTTCTACAACGGCACTGTCGGCTCGATGCAGAACGGCTTCGGCGCGTACCAGCACCTCTACGCCGACGCCGAGGGCCTGATGTCCCCGGCGCCCGCGCTGCCCTACAGCGTGGCCGGAACCCCCGGCGGACACGTGGCCGCCCGCCGCTCCTTCGGCTACACCATCCTGAAGAAGGCCAAGAAGGAGCGCATCGAGATGCTCCTGCGTCTGCTCGACTACCTGGCCGCCCCCTTCGGCACGAAGGAGTGGGAACTCACGCACTTCGGTCTTGAGGACGTGCACTTCACCCGCGGAAAGGACGGTTCGCCGCAGCCGAACAAGCTCGGCGAGGTGGAGAACAACACCAACCTTCCCTTCAAGTACCTGGCCGAGGCGCCCCAGGTGCTCTTCCTGCCCGGCCGGCCCGATGACGTGCGGGCCCTGCACGCCTGGCAGCAGAAGGCGGTCCCGGTGACGATCCGCGACGCGTCCTACGGACTGCAGTCGCGCACGAACACCAGGCGGGGCACCACCCTCCGGGCGTCCATGGATGACACCGTCACCGCGGTCATCGCCGGGCGCGCCTCGCTGTCCGACTACGACGCCGCGGTCGAGGAGTGGCGTTCCGGCGGCGGCGACAAGATGGCCGAGGAGTACGCCGAGGAACACGCCGCCCTCACGTGAACCGGCGCGGCAACGGCGGCACAGGCGGATACGGGAACGGACGAAGGGGACGGGCGGCGGGATGGCGACGAGAGGGCGCGTCACGATCCGGGACGTGGCAGCGCGGGCGGACGTGTCTGTGGCAACGGTCTCGCGCGTGCTCAGCGGCAGGCACCGCGTTCCGCCGGCCACTCGTTCCCGGGTGCTGCGCGCGGCGCGCACCCTCGGCTATGTCGCCAACGTCCACGCCCGTGCCCTGGCCGGCGGCGGCCGCAAGCTGGTGGCCGTCGTCCTGCGGCAGGTGACGAGCCCGTTCTACGCGCAGGTTGCCGAAGGCGTGGAGGCGGAGGCCGCCGCGCAGGGCTGGCTGTGCCTGGTCGGCGCCACCGGCGGCGACCCCCGCCGGGAGACGGAGGTGATCCAGCTCATGCGCGAGGAAGGAGCGCGCGTGGTGATCCTCGTCGGCGGGATCGTCGAGACCCCCGCCTACCGCAAGCGCGTCACCCACTACGCCGAGGTGCTGGACGCCGCGGGCTCGCGCCTCGTGCTGTGCGGCCGGCCGTCGCCCGACCCCGACCTGCCCGCGCTGGTCGTCGAGTTCGACAACGAGGCCGGGGCCAGGGCGGCGACCACCCACCTGCTGTCGGCCGGGCACCGCCGGATCGCGTTCCTCGGCGGCCTGCCGGGCAACACCGCCATGGACGCCCGGGTCGCCGGCTACCGAGCGGCCCTGGCGGCGCACGGCCTGCCGCCCGAGGCCGCCCACGTCGTCGACTGCGGGCTGGGACGGACCGCGGGACTGCACGCGACGACGGCGCTCCTCGCGGACGGGCCGCGGTTCACCGCCGTCTTCGCCGGAGACGACATGGTCGCCGCCGGAATCCTGCGGGCCGTCGCCGACGCCGGCCTGAGCGTCCCCGACGACCTGTCCGTCGTCGGCTACAACGACATCCCTCTCGCCAAGGACTTCCATCCGCCCCTGACCACCGTCCGTACCCCCGCCGAGGAACTGGGCCGCGCCGCGGTGTCCCTCGCCCTGCGCGATCCGCGGGAGACGCCGGGCACCCGCCACGTGCTCGCCACCCACATCGTCATACGCGACAGCGTCGGCCCGCCCCGTCCGATCACATGCGGCGACACACACGGAGGACACCACCCGGTATGACCGCCACGCGACCGCCGGCCGGCCCCGGCGTCCCCTCGGCCCCCGACCCCCGTACGGCCCCGATCACCGGCTACACCAGGGCGCACTGGGAGAGCGCGGCGGACACCCTCCTCGCCGCCCTCCTCCCCTACGCCTCGCCCGGCCTGGCCCAGTACGGCCTCCCCGGCCGGCCCGGCCACTCCGGCCCCTGGTCCGACGGACTGGAGGGGTTCGCCCGTTCCTTCCTCCTCGCCGCCTTCCGCATCGCCGGCGCCGGCGGAACCGACCCGCGCGGCAGCACCGCCGTCCGCGACCTCATCGAGCGCTACGCCACCGGACTCGCCGCCGGCACCGACCCCGGCCACCCGGAGCACTGGCCGCCGATCACCGACGGCGCCCAGTCCATGGTCGAAGCCGCCTCCGTCGCCATCGCGCTGCACGAGACCCGCCCGTGGCTGTGGGACCGGCTCGACGGCGCCGTACGCGAGCGGGCCGCCGACTGGCTGGGCGGATTCGTGGGAGCCACCGTCAACGACTCCAACTGGCGCCTCTTCCAGGTCGTCACCGAGGAGTTCCTCGCCTCCGTCGGCGCGCCGCACAGCCGCGCCGAGATCGACGCCGGCCTCGCCAGGCTCGACGACTGGTACCGCGGCGGCGGCTGGTACACCGACGGCGACGGAAGGAAGTTCGACTACTACAACGCCTGGGCGATGCACCTGTACCCCGTGCTGTGGGCCCGCATCGCCGGGCGCCGCGCCGACCGCGGTCTCGTCGCCACCCACCGCGCCCGGCTGCGCGAGTTCCTCGGCGCCCACCAGTACTTCTTCGGCTCCGACGGCGCGCCCGTCCACCAGGGCCGGTCGCTGACGTACCGCTACGCCGTCGCCGCCCCCCTCTGGGCCGGCGCCCTGGCCGACGCCACGCCCCTGCCGCCCGGCCGCACCCGCCGGCTGGCCTCCGGTGCCCTCAAGCACTTCGCCGACCGCGGCGCGCCGGACGCCGAGGGACTGCTCAGACTCGGCTGGTACCGGCCGTATCTCCCGCTCACCCAGCGCTACTCCGGACCCGCCTCCCCGTACTGGGCGAGCAAGGCGTTCCTCGGCCTGCTGCTGCCCGCCCGCCATCCGGTCTGGACGGCCACCGAAGAGCCGGGCCCCGTCGACACCGCCGACCGCGTCCTGGCCCTGCCCGCCCCCGGCTGGCTCGTGCACTCCACCTGTGCCGACGGCATCGTACGGCTGGTCAACCACGGCAGCGACCGGCTGCCCCCGCCGCCCGCCGCCGCCGAGGACAACCCCCACTACACCCGGTTCGCGTACGCCAGCGCGGCTGCGCCGGAGACCCCACCGGCCGGCGGGGTCCGCGGACCCGACAACCAGATCATGTTCCTGGACGCGCCGGGGGCCTCCGGGCGCGGCCGCATCCAGCCGCTGCGCGTCGGCGGACGCCAGGCGGCGTCCTGGCACACCCCCGTCGGGCAGGAGCCGTACGGAGCAGACTCGCGCGTCACGACCGTCAGCGTGGTGCACGGTCCCTGGGAGGTGCGCCTGCACCGCCTCCGGGCCCCGGCCGGCACCGCCGTGCGCGAAGGCGGCTGGGCGGTGGCCTGCGACAGCGTGCCGCCCACCGCGGAGAGCGGCGCGGGCTGGGCGCTGGCCCGCCGCCGCGACGGCCTGACCAGTGCGCTGGTCGGCCTGCTCGGATGGGAGGACGACGGCACCCCGGCCCCCGGCGAGGTGGTGCACGCCCGCGGTCACAACGCCTACGGTGAGCACTCGGCGACGCCGGTTCTCACCCTGCCGCCGCACCCGGGCGGCACGCGCCTGCTCGTCACCCTGGTCGTCCTCACGGCCGATCCGCGTCTGTGCCGCGACACCCGTGCCCTGCGCACCGGCACCCGCGCCCGGCAGGCGCCGGACGGCACCGTCGAGATCCGTTTCCCGGACGGCACGGTCGAGCAGGTGCGGGCCGCTGTCCTCACCGCCGGCCACACGGCGGCGGAGCCCCGGTAGAAGCCCGGCGACGGCCCTGCGCGGTATTCCCCGGACGGGCCGGGATCGGCCGGGCGCGGAGCCGGCGCGTCACGCCGTGCGGTCGAGGCGGGCGAACTCGACACGGTGCGCGAGGGGAGCGCCCGTGTGCAGCCGTTCGGCCTCGTCCACGACGGCGGCTCCCAGGCGCCGCAGTTCGTTGCCCTGGGATCCGGCGATGTGCGGGGTCAGGATGGCGTTGGGCAGGTCGAACAGCGGGGAGTCCGCCGGCAGCGGCTCGGGGTCGGTCACGTCGAGCACGGCGGTGAGACGACCGGTGGCGAGCTCGCGCACCAGTGCCTCGGTGTCCACGAGGCTGCCGCGGGCGGTGTTGATCAGCGACGAGCCGTCCGGCATCAGGGCCAGCCGCGCCGCGTCGATCATGCGCCGGGTCTCGGGCGTGGCCGGGGCGTGGACGGAGACGATGGAGCTGCCCGCGAGCAGGTCGTCCAGACCGGACTTCCGCACCCCGAGGCTCCGCGCACCCGCCGCGTCGACATACGGGTCGTAGAGAAGAACCTCGAAGTCGAACGGCCGCAGCAGTTCGATCACGCGCCGCCCGACGGCGGAGGCGCCGATGATCCCGACGCGGCGCCCCATGTTGCCGACCTCGCCGAGGGCCGGGCCCGGCATCCGGTGCCTGTCCGCACCGTGGTGCTCCCGCGCCGCGAAGGCGCCCTTGCCCAGCAGCAGGATCATGCCGAGGGTGTACTCGGCCACCGGCAGCGCGTTCTGCGCGGCGGCCGACGACACGGTGAGACCGCGCGCTCTGCTCTCCGGCGGGAGCAGCCACTTCACCGTCCCGCCGGTGTGCAGGACCGTGCGCAGCCGCGGCAGGGCGCCGAGCGCACGGTCGTCCAGGGGCGGGCACCCCCAGCCCGTCACCAGCACCTCCACCTCGGGCAGTCGTGCGCGGGGCCCGGGATCACCGAAATCCGTGACCACGCACGCGGGATCGATGTCGAGCAGCTCCCGCAGCCGGGCCAGCAGGTCCGGCGGGAAGAGCAGGGGCAGGTTCGGTGCATCCATGGCGAACAGGGCCGTGGGGCGCCGGCTCATCGGGTGAACCCTTCTAGTCCGTGGCGGAAGCTTCGCCCACGTGCGGGCGGACCGAGTTGCGGACGACGATGTGCGTGCCCAGCAGCACGTGCTCGGCGGACCCGGGCGTCTCGCTCTTCAGGGCGAGCCGCACGGCGGTGCGCCCCAGCTCCTCGTGCGGGACGTGGACGGTGGTGAGGTCGATGTCGGCGGACGGGGGGAGGTCGTCGAATCCGACCATCGACACGTCCTCGGGGACGCTCAGCCCCCGTTCCCGCAGCGCCGCGCGCGCGCCCGCGGCGAGCTGGTCGTTGCTGGTGAAGACGGCGGTGAAGTCCCGGGGCCCCGCGTCGAGCCGCTCGCGCATCATGCGGTAGCCCTCGCGCCGCTCCATCGTGCTGTCGACCTCCAGCGCGGGGTCGTGCGGTACGCCGTGCGCGGCCAGGGCGGCGCGGTAGCCGGCGATCCGGCTCTCCGGCGTCGTGTACCCGGCCTGCCGCCCGAGGAACAGGATGCGCTTGTGGCCCGCCGAGAGCAGGTGGCTCGTAGCGGCGAACGCGCCGCCGTGGTTGTCGTACTCGACCACGATGGCCGGCACGTCGGGGCCCAGCGGCGGGCGGCCGCACAGGACCAGCTGCGAGCCGGCCACGGCCAGGGCGCGGGCGTAGCCGACCATGCGCGCGTGGTAGGCCTCGTCGGGATTGATGTTCCCCACCAGGATGACGGCCTCGGCGTGTTCTTCGCGCAGCAACTGGATCGCGGCCAGCTCTCGCTCGGGATCTCCGCCGGTGGTGCCGACGGTGCAGAGCCTGCCCGTACGCGCCGCCTCCTCGTGCACCCCTTGCGCCACGTGTGCGTAGTGCGGAGAGGTGACGGTGTTGACGACGATGGCCACGCTCTTGGGCCGCACACCCGCGAGTCCCCGGGCGTGGGCGTTGGCCACGTAGTCGAGTTCGCGTACGGCCCGCATGACCTTGCTGCGCGTGGCGGGGGCATTGGGGTACGTGCCGGAGAGGATGCGGGAGACGGTGGCGACCGAGACGCTGGCACGTCTGGCGACGTCCCGGATCGTCGCGGGACGGGGCCTTCCGTCGCCGGACACGTCCCGACGAGGCATCCGACCTCCCTGCGTCCCGTTTCGGCGCCTCAGCATGTTAACCGCTTGAGGCCGATGATGAGCCGATCGGTGTGCGACGTCAAGCACGCGCGGCGGATCGCTCCGAGGCGACCGGAGGCCGCGAGGTGACGCGCCATGACCAGGGGAGTCATCAGTCGGCTCATGCGCCACACGCATCCGGGATCCGCCACTCTTGACGTGACCCCTTCATCGTGCTTGCATCCCAGACTGTGTAAACGGTTTAACTCACGCGCCAAGGCGAGCCCGCGCGGCCGGGGACACGAGGGCTCGCAGAACGAACCGGACCACGCCCTGCCGGCCGTGCGAACAACCCCCCACGTATACGAGCATGAGGAGTTCTCATGGAGCACAGGCACAGGCGTCGACGCAGGTTCCGCCGGGCCGGTGCGGCAGCGGTGGCGGTGGCCGGAGCGACGGTCCTCGTCGTCGCCCTCGCGCAAGCGGGCACCGCGTCCCCCGGCACCGGCGGCGCCCGGGACGCGACCGCGGCGGCGGCCGCGCGTCCGATGGAGAACCTGGGGCGCGGGGTCGTGGCCGTGCGGTCGGACAGTGACAGCGTC